>CAIUKQ010000248.1 GCA_903899705.1 uncultured beta proteobacterium | reverse complement strand
CACGGCGGCGGCGGTCCGGGATCCGGTCCGGTCGTGTTGGCCGCGAGCCTCGCGCCCTTCGCACCGGTTCCCTGGGTCGTCCACGGCCCGGAAGGATTCGACCTCATCGAACACGTTTCGGGCATTGCATCGGACTCCTTCGGTAGGCTCAAAGGTTTTCATGGCCAGATTGGCATGTTCGTGCGGGCGCTCGCCTACATGATGAGCCACGGCTCTGACGGGCTTCGCCAGGTCTCCGACGATGCTGTCCTGAATGCGAACTATATTCTCGCGCGGTTGAAAAACACGCTGACACCATCCTTCGATGGACCTTGTATGCACGAGGCATTGTTCGATGATCGTTTCCTGGAGGGCACAGGCGTAACAACGCTGGACTTCGCCAAGGCCATGATCGACGAGGGATTCCATCCTATGACGATGTATTTTCCCCTGGTGGTGCATGGCGCACTTCTGATTGAACCGACCGAGACAGAGAGCAAGGAGAGCATCGATCAATTCATTGACGTTCTGATCCACCTTGCCGCAGATGCCCGGAGTGGTGACATCGAGAAATTTTGTGCAGCCCCGGTGCTGACCCCCCGACGCAGACTCGATGAGACTGCGGCGGCACGGCATCCGATTCTGCGCTGGAGGCCGCCGGCACAGCCACTACCCGCAGCGGCCGAGTGATCACTGCCCTGGGCGCCTGCGGGCCTCCGCCGGCGCTTTGAAGGCTTCAAGAACCAGGTCGACAAAAACCTGCGCGGGCTTCGACTCTCGCGTCGACTTGCCATAGGCAAGCTCGAATGGGGCGGTGTAGGTCAGATGTTGCGGCAAGAGAGGCTTGATGTGCCCTCTTTCCAGCATCGGTAAAGCATAATGATCCGGCAGGTAGCCCAGATACTCGCCGGAAAGGATCAGCCGCGCCGCAGCCTCCATCGAATTCACCGTGGCGCTGGCACGCGCCGTCTGGAAATGGCGGATATCACGAGCACCCCAATACCCGCGGGAAATCAAGCGCTGGCGCTGGATCAGATCCATCGTGATTTCTTGTCCCGGCATGGCAAAAAGAGGATGCCCGACGCCGCAATAAAACCCGTGGTTCTCTTCATACAACGGCACGTATGTCAATCCGAGGAGGATTTTGGGAAAACTGCCCACCGCAACGTGAATCCGGCCTTCATTCAATTCGCGCAGCAGCTCATTGGGCGGGCGTATCTCGATGGAGACCTGAACGTCACGCATCACGCGGGCAAAGTGACCAAGGACGTCGCTCAAAACGGCGTTCGGATCACTGATCGTATTATCAAGCAAACCGATCGCCAGGCTACCCTGCATCAGTCCACGCAGCGAGCTGGCGCGGAGGTTGAAACCGTCGATCGCCCCGAATAGCTTTTGCGTTTCGGCAAATATTGTCTCGCCATCCTCGGTCAAGCGAAACCCTGCCCGCCCTCGCTGGCACAGTTTGACCCCGAGACGCGTCTCCAGTGTGGAAATCTGGTTGCTGATTGTCGACGCACCGATATTAAGGGCAGTCTGGGCGCCGGTGAAGCCATGAGCCTCTACAACTGCCGCAAAGACCCGCAAGAGCCGCAGATCAATCGTAT
>CAIUKQ010000247.1 GCA_903899705.1 uncultured beta proteobacterium | reverse complement strand
GTTTGACCAGTTCAAACCCAAGTTCACCAAGCGCTATGCCGATGTTTCGAGCATCGCCGTCGACGCGCTCAAGCGCTACGCCGCGGAAGTGCGGGGCGGGCAGTTCCCCGATGCCGAGCATTCCTACACCATGGCGCCCGAAGAGATTGAAAAGCTGGAAAAGGCCACCGGCAGGGCGTTGAAATAAAAACGGCACGAAGTTCGCGCCGTGAAAATAACAGGCCTTGCCTGAAGCTCACATCGTCATCGCTTTGCCGCGCGCCGAGTCCGGATCTTCCTCTTGTTGCAGAGAAAAAATGGAGGTGTAGCCGCCAGACCAGTCGGGCGGGATCAGGCAGGGCCGCGGGTCATGGTGGGCGAAGGCGGCACGCTTGCCGCGGATGATCATCTGGTCGTGCTTGGGCTTGATCGGATTGACGGTGTAGGGAAAGGCATCCGCCGAGCTCATGGTGTAGAGCAGCAGTGGCCGACCGAGGTCGGACTGGTTCGCCGGCGAGCCGTGGATGGTGCGGCAATTGTGCAGCGTGAGCGATCCGGCCGCGCCGGTTAGGTAAACGGCCTTTGAAAGATCGATCCGCGCCGTGTCACGCTCGGAGAGGCAGCCCACCCAGTTGCCCTTGTCGTCGTACTGCGTGAGCATGGGGTCCAGTTCGTGGCTTTTCGGGATCACGCCCAGCGGTCCCTGATCCATGCCGCAGTCGTATAGGTAGGTACCCACTGTCAGTGGCGAATAATTGGTGTGCGGCCAGAAAGAAATGTCGTAATGCCATTTCACCTCCTCGCCACCGTTGCTCCATTTGAAATTGAGCTTGGAGTGGTGGAACTTCACATCCGGTCCGACCAGGTCGGCGACGGCGTCAGGCATGACCGATTTGTTGGCGTACTCCCAGAACACCGGATGCTGTTCGGTCGGGTTGGAGACGCGGCGCAGGCGCGGGCTGTCGGGGCGGTGGTCAGGCTCAAGGTCGTAGATGGTGTCCGAGGCGGTGACCTTGCGGCTTTTCTCGACCAGTTCTTCCGTCGCGTCGCGCAGCTTTTTTATCCATTCATCGCCGATTATTTTTTCAAGCAGGATGTAGCCCTCGCTGAAATAGGATTCGCGCTGCGCCTGCGTTAGCACGCGCGGTGGGATGGCCAGTATCTGTTCGGGTGTCATTGGGTTCTCCTTTGCAAAATAAATTTGGCAGCGTGTCTTTTTACTTGAAGTTGAGCATCACGCTGGGCAGCCAGGTGACCAGCACCGGGAATACCATCACGATGACCAGCGTCAGGCACTGCAGCGCGATGAATGGAACCACGCCCTTGTACATGTGCCGGATGGTGATTTCCGGCGGCGCCACTGCGCGCAGGTAGAAAATCGCCGGCGCCATTGGTGGGGTCAGGTAGGAGGTCTGGATCATGATCAGGAACAGTATGCAGAACCAGACCGGGTCGAAGCCCGCCGCAGTGATGAGGGGGGTGAACAGCGGCACGAATATCAGGACGATCGAGATCCAGTCGAGGAAAAATCCGGCGATGAAGATGATGAACATCATCAGCGACAGTAGCATCCAGGGCGTGAGTTGCATTTTGTTGATCAGCACGCTGGCTGTGTTGATACCGCCCCCGCCGATAAACACGCCCGTGAACAGCGTGCCGGCCAGCAGCACCGTCATGATCATGGTGGTGATGAGCAAGGTCTTGACCAGGGCATCGTAAAGCCCGTGCCAGCGGAAGCGACCATAGAGGATGGTGAGCAGAACCGATGCAAGCGCGCCGATGGCCGCCGCCTCGGTGGGCGAGGCCCAGCCAAACAGGATCGATCCGAGCACCGCGAAAATCATCAACAGCGGCGGCACCAAATTGCGCGTGCTGATCCAGAGCTTCTCGCCAAATCCAGGGTCGCCCGGTTCGGGCGGGATGCGCGGGCCGTTCTCGGGATGCAGGGTGCACAAGACGAAAATGTAGATCAGATACAGCCCGGCCATGATCAAGCCCGGGAACACCATGCCGTAGAGCAGGTCTCCGACGGAGACGTTGGCGAGGGGACCCATCACGACGGCCACCACCGAGGGCGGAATGATGGTGCCAAGCGAGCCGCCGGCGCAGATGCTGCCCGAGATCAGGCCTTTGTCGTACTTGTAGCGCAGCATGATGGGGATGGTGAGTAGACCCACCACCGACTCGGTCGCGCCGATGACACCGCTTGAAGCGGCGAAGATGATGCACATGGTGATGGTGGCCAGCGACAG
>CAIUKQ010000246.1 GCA_903899705.1 uncultured beta proteobacterium | reverse complement strand
TGGCTACACGTTGTTGTTCGTGGCGGCCAGCACCATGGTGAGCGGCATCCTGTTGTCGAAGGATTTCAAGATTCATCCCCTGCGTGATTTCACGCCCATCACCGAGCTTTACCGCACGCAGCAGTTGCTGGTTGCACATGCCTCGGTGCCCGCCAATTCCCTGCGCGAACTGGTGGACTACGCCAAGCGCAACCCGGGCAAGCTGAGCTATGGCAGCGCGGGTGTGGGCTCGAGCTTTCAACTCGACACAGAGCAGTTCAAGCAGGTGACGGGCATCGACATGGTGCACGTGCCTTACAAGGGCACCGGCCCCTATACGGCGGACTTGCTTGCCGGGCGCATTGACGTGGGCATTCTTCCCATGGTGAATCTGCGCGGGCAGATGAACACGGGAAAGATCAAGGTTCTGGGCGTGTATGACACCAAGCGCGAACCCACCCTGCCCAATGTGCCGACCATTACCGAGGTCTTTCCGGCGATGATCAAGATCGGCGGTGGCGCGGGCATCTACGGGCCGCCTGCATTGCCCCGGCCCATCGTGCAGCGGATTTACGAGGCATCTCTTGCTGCGATGCGTACCCAGGAGGTCAGGGACTTTCATGAATCGGTGTCGGCGGTGATCTACGCCACGACACCGGAACAATTCACGGCGGCGATTCAGGAAGAGTGGGACAAGCGGGAGCAGTTGATCAAGCTGGTGGGGCTCAAGCCGGAGTGAATTTCAGTGCGCTTCAGATGCTGCGCCACCGTGAGTACCGGCTGCTTTGTTATGGGCAGACATTCAGCTCCATGGGCGGCTGGATGGACGAGGTCACCCGCGGCTGGCTGGTCTACCAGCTGACGGATTCCGTCCTGCAATTGGGTCTGGTGCGCGGCATTCAGGCTGTGCCGTTTCTGCTGCTCTCGCCGGTGGCGGGCAGCTTCGTTGACCGCCATTCGCGAAAAAAAACGCTGATGGTGACCCAATCCCTTCAGGCGTTGACCATGGTGATCATGGCTTATCTGGTGCTGACAGGGGACATCCGCATCTGGCATGTTTATGTGATCGCCGCGCTGGTCGCCGTGATGCAGGTGTTCCAGCAGCCCGCCCGCGGCGCGCTGATTTCGGACTCCGTTCCCCGCGAGTTCCTCACCAACGCCATCGGCTTCAACTCGCTGGTGTTCAACGTGGCGCGGACGCTGGGTCCGGCGCTGGCGGGCGGATTGATTGTGCTCTGGGGCACGGGAGGGGCCTACGTGGTGCAGGCGGTCTTCATATTCCTGGCGGTGGGGTGGACCTCCGCAATGCGGGCCGAGGCCGCCGCCGCCGGCGCGCGCGGGCGGGCGAAGGAGCGGGAGTCCTTTACGCAAAGCATTCTGGAAGGCTGGAAATTCAGCTGGAGAAACGAGGCGGTTCGGGCCAGCCTGTTCTGCGCCATGCTGGTCGCCTTTTTCGTGGTGCCGTTCACGGCGATGATGCCGGTGTTCGCACGCGATCTGCTTGAGGTCGGCGCCAGCGGGCAGGGGTTGCTGCTGACCTGCATGGGCGTGGGCGCATTTTGCAGCGCCGCGCTCATCGCACTGGCCGGCGACCGGCTGCCCAGGGGCATGTTCATGTTCGGCTCGGTGGTGCTGTACGGCATCCTGGTCGTCGCCTTTTCCGCGTCGCCGTGGTTCGCGTTGTCTTTGGGACTGATGTTTCTTGCGGGCATTTGCCAGCCCCTGTCGAACGCGCTGGTGCAGACCGTCATCCAGTCCCATGCGCCGGTGGAATTGCACGGGCGGACCATGGCCTTGTTCAGCATGCACCAGGTGATGATCACCGCGGGCAGCGTGCTGCTGGGTTCTCTCGCCGCGGCGCTGGGCCCCCGCTGGGCCACGGCGGCGATGGCGGCCTGCGGCGTGATATCCATCATTCTGGTGATGGTGGCGATGCCGCGGGCGCGGCATATCCGGTAGACGCAAAGGCTGCCTCGCCTGCGGGTGCTTTACTGCACCTTGATATTGGCGTCCTTGACCAACTTGGACCACTTGGCAAGGTCGTTGCGGAGGATGTCGCGGAACTCTTCCGGCGTTGTTCCTGACGGGTCAAGTCCTTGTTCAGCAAGTTTCGGACCCACGCGTGGATCCTTGAGGGCCGCATTGATTTCGCGATTCAGTCGCGTGAGGACCGGCACGGGCGTTCGGGCCGGCGCAAAAAATCCCTGCCACACATCGACTTCGTATCCAGGCAATGGAACGGCATCCGCGATGGTGGGTACATCCGGCAGCAGCGGCGAGCGATAGCGGGTGGTCACACCCAGCCCGCGCAGTTTGCCTGCCAGTACCAGTTTCTGAACCGCGAAAGTGGAAATGAAGGTGGTATCGACTTCGCCGGAAAACAATGCCTGCGAAATTTGCGCACCGCCCTTGTAATTGACCTGCAGCAGTTTGGTGCCTGTGAGGTACTGGAACAGTTCGCCGGAAAGGTGATGAGGTGATCCGATCCCGACGGTTGCGTAGGTGAACTTGCCCGGATTGGCGCGCGCCTCCGTGATGAAGTCCCGGATAGTGCCCGCCTTCACATTCGCGCTCACTGTGAGCATGAAGGTCGTGCTCACGGCACGCGTGATGGGATCGAAATCCTTCAAACCATCGTAGGGCGGTTTGGGCGGAAAGATTTCGTTCAGGACAATGGACGCTGCAGACTCCAGAATTGTGTAACCGTCGGGATTGGCCTGTTGTACGAGATCAAGGGACAGAATGCCGCTCCCGCCCGGACGGTTCTCGGTGATCACGCTTTGCCCCCAGCGTTCGGTGAGCTTCTGCCCGACGATGCGCGAAAGAATGTCTGTGCCGCCGCCGGGTTCGAAGCCGACAATCATTCGCACCGTCCTTGTCGGATAGTTGTCCGTTTTCGTTTGCGCGTTTCCTGTCATCGGCAGACAAATGCCACATACCAGCGCGAGTCGGACAAAGAAATACGTTGGCAGTCGATTCATTGGATATCCCGATTGAAACGGAGGGCAGATGGGAAGCATAGCGGGATCGGCTCTGCTTGCATTTACTTTGAACGGCAAAGCTGGTTTGCAAACCCTGTTCAGGCTGGTCTCTATACTGAAGC
>CAIUKQ010000245.1 GCA_903899705.1 uncultured beta proteobacterium | reverse complement strand
GGCGGTGTCAGCATGAACAACCAGATCGACGAACTCCGGCGGGGCATCGACATCGTCGTCGCCACGCCGGGACGGCTGCTCGATCATGCCGGGGAGAAAACGATCGATCTGGGCGGCGTCACCACGCTGGTCCTGGACGAGGCCGATCGCATGCTCGACATGGGGTTCGTGCAGGACATCCGCAAGGTGATCAAGCTGCTGCCCCGCGAGCGCCAGAACCTGATGTTCTCGGCAACGTTCTCGGATGAAATACGGTCCCTGGCCAGCTCCTTCCTGACCAACCCTGCAACGGTGGACATCGCGCCGCGCAATTCCGCCATCGAACTGATTTCGCAGATTGCGCACCCGGTTGATCGTGATCGCAGGCGCGCCCTGCTTTCGCACCTGATCAAGCAGGGAGACTGGCGGCAGGTACTGGTGTTTACCCGCACCAAGCACGGTGCCAACCGCCTTGCCGAGCAACTCACCCAGGATGGCATCGAGGCCGATGCCATTCACGGCAACAAGAGCCAGAGCGCACGCACCCGGGCCCTGAAGAACTTCAAGGATTCCGAACTGCGTGTGCTGGTGGCCACCGATATCGCCGCGCGCGGCCTGGACATTGAAGGTCTGCCGCACGTGGTCAATTACGACCTGCCCAATGTGTCCGAAGATTATGTGCACCGCATTGGCCGCACCGGGCGTGCGGGCAGCGAAGGCCAGGCCGTTGCGCTGGTTTGCGGCGAGGAGCGTGAACTGTTCGCCGACATCGAAAAACTCATGAAACGCAAGGTGGAGAAAAAAGTGGTCGCCGGCTTTGAACCGGGCCCGGGCTACGAGAGCGCCCGCTTTGATCTCGATCAGGCTCGCGGACGCAACGAACCTCGCGACGACAAGCGCGGCCAGAACCGAAATGGCGGCCAGCGAAACAACGGCCAGCGGCGACAGGACGGCGGACGCAGTGATGCCCGACCGTCAGCGTCACCACGCGGCGGCAATCCGGGCAATCGCGGTCCTGCTCCCCGCAATGACGGGCCCAACAGCGCCCGCCCCGGGCAACGCAACGATTTCCGCAGCGGCGCGCCGCGATCGGACGGTGCTTCGCGCCCCGCCCCCCGCGGACCAAGGCCTGCGCCCGTTCTGCAGGGCCCCATGACTTCGCGCGGTGAACCCGTGTCACGCGGCAACCGCCCTGCGGAACCGCATGAATCCCGACTGCATGAAGCAGCAACGCGTCCTTACGGCGGCGGCAATAATGCCCGCAAGCCCCAGACCGCGGCCCTGCTCAAGGGATTGCCACGCGACGAGGAATAAATTCATAGCGAGGAGCAACCGTGAGAGATCCACTTCCGCAAAACATACGCCTTGAGGATTACACGCCGCCGCCGTTTTTTATTGACGGCGTCGACCTCGATTTCACCATTGAGGAAGATGTCACCACGGTGCGGGCGCGCCTTGCAATGCGGCGCAACCCTGCGCCTGCATACGCACAGGCGCCGCTGACTCTCGATGGCGAGGAGCTGGCGCTGGTCTCCGCGGCCATCGATGGCCGCCCCCTGACAGCCGGTGACTATTCCCTTGATGAGCGCAAGCTCGTGTTTGCGAACGTCCCCGACCAATTCACGCTCGAAACCATCTGTCGGATCGAACCGCGCAAGAACACCCAGCTCTCGGGCATGTATGCCTCGAAAGACGGTTTTTTCACGCAGTGCGAGGCAGAGGGATTTCGCCGCATCACCTGGTTTCTCGACCGCCCCGATGTGATGTCGAAATATACGGTGACCCTGCGGGCCGACCGGAATAAATATCCCGAACTCCTGTCCAACGGAAACCGGGTGGATGGCGGCAACGACCCTGACAACAGTTCCCGCCACTGGGCGCGCTGGGAAGACCCGTTCGCCAAACCTTCCTACCTGTTTGCCCTGGTTGCCGCCAAGCTGGACGTGCTTGAAGACACTTTTGTCACAAGCTCGGGCAAGAAGAAGCGTCTCGCTGTTTATGTGGAGCCCGGAAAACTCGACCAGTGCGGATTCTCCATGCAGGCGCTCAAGAAGGCGATGAAATGGGACGAGGATGTTTTCGGTCTGGAGCTTGACCTCGACCAGTACATGATCGTGGCCGTGGGCGATTTCAACATGGGCGCGATGGAGAACAAGGGTCTCAACATCTTCAATACGAAGTATGTTCTTGCGCGCCCCGATACCGCCACCGACACCGACTACATGAACATCGACCGCGTGGTCGCGCACGAATACTTCCACAACTGGACGGGAAACCGCGTCACCTGCCGCGACTGGTTCCAGCTGTCGCTCAAGGAAGGCCTGACGGTTTTCCGCGACCAGGAATTCGGCGCCGACATGTACTCGCGCCCGGTGCAACGCATCCAGGAAGTACGCACCTTGCGCGGCGCGCAATTTCCGGAGGACGCCGGCCCAATGGCGCATCCGGTGCGCCCGAGCCTTTATGTCGAAATCAGCAACTTCTACACCGCGACCGTCTATGAAAAAGGCGCCGCGGTGGTGCGCATGATCCACACCCTGATCGGCGCAAAAAATTTCCGCAAGGGCATGGACCTGTATTTCGCCCGCCATGACGGACAGGCGGTGACCTGCGACGATTTCGCGCAGGCCATGGCGGACGCTTCGGGCACCGACCTCACGCAATTCCGCCGCTGGTATTCGCAGGCCGGCACCCCGGTGGTCGAGGCCGGCGGAAAGTATGACGCGGCCGCGCGCACCTTCACGCTGTCGCTCACACAATCCTGTCCGCCGACGCAGTACGAATTGAGTCAGAAGGACTCGCCGGCCAAGGAGCCCTATCACATCCCGTTCGCGCTGGGTCTGGTATCGCCGGACGGCGCAGACATGCCGCTGCAACTGGAAGGCGAGGCCGCCCCATCGGGGGTCCATCGTGTGCTGTCGCTGAAACAGCCCTCCGAACGCTTCGTATTCATCAACGTGCCCAAGCCACCGGTGCCATCCCTTCTGCGCGATTTTTCCTCCCCGGTGATTCTGCGCTACGACTACAGCGAAGAGGATCTTGCGCATCTGATGGCGCACGACACCGACTCCTTCAACCGCTGGGAAGCGGGACAACGGCTTGCGGTCGGCGTGCTTCTTCGCAATATCACGGCCATCGGCCGCGGGGCCGTGCCTTCGGTGCCGGCGGCCCTGACAACCGCCTTTGCCAAGCTGCTTGAGGACTCGGCAGGCGATCCGGCCTTCGCCGCGGAGGCGCTGACGCTCCCCTCGGAAACCTATCTCGCCGAGCAGATGGAGGTGGTGGATCCGGAAGCGATACTGGCCGCCAGAGTCCACCTGCGCCGCGCCCTCGCCGATTCCCTGCAGGACAAACTGCTTGGCATCTACAATGCGGTCGCCACCCCGGGACCCTATTCGCCCGATGCCAAATCGGCGGGAAGGCGCGCGCTTCGCAACCTCGCCTTGGGCTACCTGATGGAACTCGAGCGTCCCGACATCCGCAAACTGTGCGTGGCGCAATTCGAGCGCGCCGACAACATGACCGATGCGATGGCCGCACTTTCGACCCTTGCGCAGTTCAACTGCCCTGAACGCACCGCCGCCCTCGACACGTTCATTGCCAAATGGAAAGACGAGCCGCTGGTGGTCGACAAATGGCTGATGGTGCAATCCACATCACGCCTGCCCTCGGCGCTTGACGAAGTGAAACGCCTGTGCAATCACGAAGCGTTCGACATCAGCAATCCGAACAAGGTCTACGCCCTGATCCGCGCCTTTTGTGCCAACCCTGCCCGTTTTCACTCGGCCAAGGGATACGCCTTCGGCGCGGACAAGGTGATTGAACTGGACCGCCTCAATCCACAAGTGGCATCGCGCATTGCCCGCGCTTTTGACCGCTGGAGGAAATTCGACGCGGGTCGCCAGGCGCATGCGCGCGCGGCGCTGGAACGGATCCGCGACTCGCAAGGCCTTTCGCGCGACGTCGGGGAAATAGTGCAAAGGGCACTGGCGTAGCGGCATTCCAATAAATACATTTAAAAACAACTAGATAGAGAATCAATCGCCGCCACGGCAACAGCTTGCAACTTGTCACATCGCCGGACGGTTTCTGCAACATGAGCGATATAAGATAGGCAAACGATTCATTCACGAATCGTACAAAGGGACCATCCATGACACCGCAAGAACGCGAACTTCTGACCGCTTTTCTTCATCAAATGACGCAGGCACAGGCGGGTCAGAAAGATCCCGAAGCGGAGGCACTCATTCGCGATGCAGCGGCCCGGCAACCTGACGCCCTGTACCTGTTGACGCAGCGGGCATTGGGGCTCGACCATGCGATGCAAGCAATGCAGGAACAAGTTGCCAAACTGCAGTCCGAACTGGATCTGCTGCGCCGTCCGGCGCCGACCAGTTTCCTCGCCGACCCCAATGCCTGGGGACGCTCACCGACGGCGGCCGCGCCCGGCCTTTCCGCATCATCGGTGCAGAATCCCGATCTTGCCCCGCTGGCGCCGCTGGGGTCCAACACCTTGCAGCGCAATGCGGCCCAATCGATGCAACCTGCACAGATGCAGCAACCCATGCGTCCGGCTGCGAGTTCGTGGGGTGGCGCAGGAATTCTCGGAACGGTTGCCACGACGGCGGCCGGCGTGGTGGCGGGCGGGCTTCTGTATCAGGGCATCAGCAGCATGATGAACCATCATGATCAGGCGCCGGTGGCCGCGGCCCCTCAACCGGAAGCGTCGCATCTTGCCGGCAACGATGCCGGCCAATACCAGCCCTTTGACGATTCAGCAGACTATGCGGACTCCGGCGGCAACGATTTCGATTCCGGCGATTCCGCCTGACCGCCCCCCACAGCGGCAACACCTCACGGGGTGTTGCCGGGGTAAAAGCCGCACCTTGCATTCATTCGTGTTGAATGAATTAACATCGCGGCATGATCTGCGTACAACGGCAATTCCGATTCAGCCCGGCACAATCGGCCAAGGGCTTCCTCCCATATAAATTTTGCGCGTGGCTGCTTCTCGCAACAGTCGCGGTCTGTACGTTCACCGTCCGTCCCGCCGGCGCGGCCGTCATCGACGAGATTCAGGTCTACACCGACGACATCAATGCGCCCGGGGAATTCGGTCTTGAATTGCACGCCAATACCACGCCCAGGGGCCGCCGCACGCCGGATTTTCCCGGCGAGCTGACACCCTACCGTGGCCTGCGTCTGACGCCGGAATTCTCCTATGGCATTACGAAAGAGCTCGAAGCCGGTTTGTACATGCCTTACAACCGCGATGCGCAGGGCACGATGCATTTCTCCGGTCCGAAGTTGCGCCTGAAGTGGCTGCCCGTGCAGGCCGGCGAGGACGGCGGATGGTTCATGGGTGCGAATGTCGAGTACGCACAAGTCGCGCCGGCCTTCGACCAGTCACGTTACGGATTTGAGCTGCGGCCCATCATCGGCTATCGCAATGACAAATGGCTGTTTGCCACCAATCCTATTCTCAGCTGGGCGCTCACCGGTCCGGATCACGATGGCAAGCCGGAATTCAATCCCTCGGTGAAAGTTGCGCGCACGGTCGCGCCGGGCGTTGCCCTGGGCATGGAGTATTACGCCGAACTGGGAAAGATCAATAACACCCTGCCGCGGGCGCAGCAGGGCCAGACCCTGTACGTAGCGCTGGACTACGAGCAGAAGACCTGGGGCTTCAACGTCGGCATCGGGCGCGGAATCAACGACGCCACCGACCGCTGGACGGTGAAGACCATTTTCTCATTTCCGTTCGATTGATCCCTCAGTTGGGCCCCAATGCCGGATCGGTGTGCACGAAACGTCCACCGACCATGGTGCCCAACGCCTTCAGGTTTTCGATCTGCTTCTCCGGCATGGTCAGATAGTCGCCCGACAACACCACCAGATCCGCGAGTTTTCCCGGTTCGATCGAACCTTTGATAGCTTCCTCGAAAGTCAGCTTCGCGTTGTTGATGGTGAATATGCGCAGCGCTTCTTCGCGCGAGATGCGCTGGTTCGGGCCGTAGACGCCATCAGAAATTGTTTCGCGCGTTATGAAGTGATACATCGCCCAGAACGGGCTGTAGGGAATGACCGGCGAGTCGGTGCCGCCGGCCACGAGGAATCCCTGATCGAGGAAGGTACGAACCGGGGTCACCTGCTCGGCGCGGGCGCGCCCCCAGTACTGCACCAGGCTCGGCCCCGCAAGATACAGGTGGTCTTGCGCGGAAATCACCAGGTCGAGTGAGCGCGCGCGCGGAAACTGGTCCGGTCGGGCGATGAAGAAATGCTCGATCGACCAGCGCTTGCCCTTGATGGACTGATCCTTGTCCGCCTCTGCATAAGCTTGCAGCACCTGATCCACCGCGGCGTCTCCCACCGCATGGGTGGCAACGCGCCAGCCCTGGCGGTTGAGTTCGCGAACAACCGCCGTGTAGCGGTCCTGCGGCACGGTGCGAATTCCCTTGAACTGTCCGCCCTTGCCATGCGGCTCGGCATAGGCATCGCGCATCAAGCCGCCTTCAAACCCGCCGTCGACGCCGGTTTTCATGCCGCCGATGCGAAGCCACTCGTCGCCCTCATCGGGCTTGATGGCCCATTTTGCAAGTGTCTCGCGAACCTTCTCGACGCTTGAGTAATCAAGGATGCGCAACAGATAGTTGACGCGAACCGGCAGCTGATTTTTTTCTTTCAGGTCCCGCAGCATGTTCCAGGTCTCGATCGGATCGCTGCCGAATATGAACGAACCCGGGATCCGGACGCTGGTGATGCCGGAGGCATTGAGGATGCGAAGCTGCGCGAGCACCGTTTCCTGCGTGAGCTTCGGCGGCGGCGGCAGGGTCACGAGGCGCCGGGCATTGTCGACCAGTTCACCGTTCAGCCCGCCATCCGCGTCGCGCCCGATCTCCCCGCCGTCGGGTGATTTCGTTTCGCGGGTGATTTTCCATCGACGCATGGCGGCGGAATTGAGGATGAATTCATGCCCGCCACGCACCAGCACCACCGGATTGTCGGGGGCCACCCGGTCCAGATCGCGCAGGTGCGGCAGCCGCTTTTCCTTCAACTGCGCCTCGTGCCAGTCGTTGTTGGACATCAGCAAGTCGCCCGGCTTCCCCGCTTTGACGCCGGCCGCCACCGCGGCAAGCAATTCCTCCATCGATCGCACGCGTGACAGATCCACGCCGGGCCCGCCGCCCGCGTTGTGCAGGTGCCCGTCCATCAGGCCCGGCAACACCGTGCGTCCCTTGAGATCGACACTGCGTGTGTTTGCTCCGGCAAGGCGGCGCACCTCGTTGTTGCCGCCGACGGCGACAAATTTGTCGCCGCGGATGGCAACCGCCTCGGCAATGGAAAACTTTCCATCGACGGTGACGATCTTGCCGTTGAACAGGATGGTGTCCGGCGCAGGCATGCCCTCGCCCGACCCAGAAAACGATGAGCAGGCGGCGATCAAGACAACGGACAGCAAGGCAAGGCGTGATGAGGTGTGCAGGCGCATGGGATTTTTCGTTCGGAGTTGAAAATTGGCGTGAAGAATACCAGCACCGGCCTTCCAGCCGGCACCGGGTCGCATCCGCCACAAGTCAGCCGGATGTCACCGGGCTCTCACCAGTCGTAACCGTGAAATTTCCGAGGGAGCGCCGAATCTCAATGGCGGCCCCCAGTATCCCGCACCGCGACTGACATAAACCTGGATTCCGCCCAACCGGTGCAGCCCCGCGGTGAACGGCTGCTGCAACTTCACAAAGAACATCCACGGCGCAAACTGGCCGCCGTGGGTGTGCCCTGAGAGCTGAAGCTGAAAACCCGCCTTCTCCGCGGCAAATGCCGAGCGCGGCTGGTGCGCAAGCAGCAGCGTCATGCCCGCGCCCGGCGGCGCGCCGGCCATGGCCGCCTCGGGATCACTCGTTTGCGACGGATCAAAATTGCCGGCGTGGAAGTCGGTGACGCCGGCCACCACCATGGATGCGCCCGCATGCTCAATGACGACATGTTCATTCATCAGGACATGCAGGCCAAGCCTTCGGAATTCGGCAATCCAGCCGTGCACGCCCGAGTAATACTCGTGATTGCCGGTGACGCAG
>CAIUKQ010000244.1 GCA_903899705.1 uncultured beta proteobacterium | reverse complement strand
TGAAAATCCCTTGTCCAAGAATCAGGCTGTATTGATTGTCGATGATTATCCCGAGTTACTCAAAACCGTAACCAGGATGTTACGCAGAAGTGGTTATTCCAAGGTGTTTCAAGCGACAAATGGGCAGGATTGCGTCCAATTGGCCCAAGAAAATGTCATTGATATTATACTTTTGGACATCAGTATGCCGGGGATCAGCGGTATGGATGCTTGTAGCATGCTTCGATCTACCGCAACGAATAAACATGCTCACATCATTGCCTGTACCGCACATGCAGATACGAGGCATCGGGAAACCTTTTACGAAGCTGGTTTTAATGACATCCTGCTCAAGCCGTTCGGATACCCGGAATTGATGGATAAGCTCAAGGGAGCGCCGATTCAGTAGTCGAAAGAAACAGTACGGGCTGTCTTCTTGCCTGGGGGCATCGTTCGGGCAAGTCTCTTATCCCGGCTTCTGGTCGATGGCGGCGGCGATCAGGGGCATCAACGATCGTGCCCCCGGATCATGAAGTTGCCATTGAATTAATTTACTGAATCGTTGCCCGACACCAACTTACTGGTTCCGATCCAATCCCTCAGGGATTGAGATTCCATGACCAAACTTTCGTCGCCTGGATGCAGTCGCAGGGATTTTTCAGATACCTGCAAAGCCTCGAATGGCTTTCCATTGCACCGCAATACCCGTATCCAATGCTGCCAAGTCGCCGGTGGCGACAACTCTTTCTGCATCTTGATCAATTTTGCGAGAAGCTGTTCGGCGCCGGTCCAGTCCTGCTTAATTTCCGAAAGCAATGCCGCGATCGCCAACACGTCCTGACTGTTCGGGAAGAGACTCAGCCCTGCCTCGCCGAGTGCATCTGCCATAGGCATGTTGTCATTTCTAATCTGATCCGTTATTGCGAGCCGGAAATCTTCGGGTGTGAACCGCGATATATCGGGCATCTGCGAGCGATTAACAAAAGCCGCCGCCTCTTCATTTAATTGCGTGGAAATTTCGATCATCGATATATGCCCGAATCTGAGTTGAAGGGAAATGCCTCACCACTGCGCCTGTTAGTGAGTATTGCCTTAAGCATGTTTTGTGCCATTTTTAACAGGCACCCGTTGGCAATTGCTTGAATCCGATAGGCACCCGGTAACTTACGATAAAACAATGGGTTGCATCGACAGAGGAAATTGAACGACGAAAGCCTTTTAACAATTTTCAGCCATTATTTTTTATGACCCGGCAACATGGCAAGTATTTGCCATGTCAATTTTTGCCGTAAATTGATTTGGAGAGACGAATCCCACTTTGAGAAAATCCCCCTTCTGAAGACCGCCTATTGACGGGAGGACGGCACAACAGATCGATCAAATCCGGGGAAATCTATCTGAGCAGTCTGTGCGCTGACTGTCCCGCGTCATTCGCCTCCCGTTGGAGGCTCTTGAGAGTCTTTTCCAAAGGGTCGGGCTGGATTGCCTTCAATCCCACATACGGATTGGAATGGAGTATCACAATCATGAAGATGACCCACAGGCTGGTGCAGTACATGGTTAATGCAATCGTGGCGGCCCTGCGATTCCTGATCATCAGCAGGATCAGGCTGATCGCGGCATTCAGTGCCATGAACATGGACAAGTAGTACCGGAACGGATCTCCACCCCGGGCCCCGATTGCCAGTCGCGAATCCCTGGCCTGACGCAGTTCATCGAGCTGCCTGAGAACGTTTGAGGCTGCCGCCGCATCAGTACAACTGTTTTTCTGCGTTTCCAGGCACCCAGCTCGCTGGGTATTGATGATCATCGTCAGATCATTGAGGGCATCATCGACCGAGGGATCGGCCGATTTGTTGAAGTTTCTGCCCCATTCGTTGTCCGTTACGTTTTGCAGATACTTGACCACTTGTTCATGAATCCGTTTCGACACGACGGGCGAGTCGACGGGTGTGGCCAGCAGGCGATTGACGGAATTGTTTTCATTGATCAGAAGGTTCCTGGCGTTGTTATATCCCTGAAAGGAATCGGCAGCCATGAACGCGATGAAGAACACGAAGCAGGTATTGAGCATTCCCGTGAGGGCATTGTTCAATGCAAATTCATGAAATACATTGAAGACCGGTGTCTTGAAGACAGCCAGCCAGGCGCACAGCCCGATCAATGCGGCCCATAGAAATGTCGCGAGGACAGGTGCAAAGGGTGAGCGGGGGAAAAGTTCGAAGAGCATTTGCAGGCCGCCGCTGTCTCGTTAAGATATTGATTATAATGGATTAAGTGGATTTGTTTTCGGGCCGGATTCGCGACGCGTGAAATTGCGGCGATCCGGGCGGTTATCGCTTGAATGATCTTTCTGCATAAGGTCGTGACTGCAAAACGGGAGAATCAACATGAACGTTCGCACAGCGGGAATCTCCCGCCTTCGCCTGATGCTTTGTTTGGGCACCGCTTTCGCCTCAAGCACCGCCATCGAGGCGGCCACCAGCAAGGCCCTCAGGGCCGGCACCCCGACCAATGGCGCGATTGCCTACCACAGAGGATCCGGCAGCTTCGGTTTTGCTGTGGACCAGCGCACCGCGCGAGAAGCGCAGGTTGAAGCCCTCAAACAATGCAACAACAACGACTGCGAAGTCGTGCTGTCGCTCAAGAACGGCTGCGGCGCGCTGGCGGCGTTCCAGAAGACCTTTTTTGTTTCGCGCGGCGCAACCCGCGCCGAGGCCGAGGCGAAATCAAAGCGCCAGTGCGGTCCCCGCTGCGAGGTCGTGGTCTGGGCCTGCACGAAGTAATTTTCCCCGGGGCGCTGGCCGTGCCGCGCAGTGGTTTTTCGCAGTTGTTTCCTGCAGTTGTCTCCGTGTGAAACATCGGTGCTGTCTTATGGACACTGGTCACCCCCCTCCGGCATAATTCAAGACTCGCGTCCGGGAGTGAGCCGGACCTGTTTCCCTGCTGCCCGCCTATTCACAAGGATTTCCATAAATGCCAAGCGTCATCGATCCGGTCACGGGTCTGCAATTGGTTGAGCTCTCGAACACCTGGGGCTACAACACGCCCATGTTCCCCGGCTTCGACGACATGAAATTCGAACGCATCTCGCGGCACGCTTCTCACGGCGTGATGACGCAGCGATTTACCTGTGTGTTTCATGCGTCAACCCATGTCAATGCGCCGCTGCATCTGGTGCCCGGCGCGGCCGGCGTGGGGCAGATCCCCATGGATCGCTTTTTCGGCACCGGTGTGGTGCTGGATATCCCGAAGAAAAAATGGGGCCTTGTCACCGACAAGGACCTGGCCGCGGCCAAGCCCGCGATCAAGGCGGGCGACATTGTCATCATCGTCACCGGCTGGCATGAGAAGTTCTCCGACAGCAAGGAATTCTTCGGCTACGCGCCGGGCCTCTCGAAGGCCGCCGCGCAGTGGCTGGTGAAGAAGAAGGTCAAGACCGTGGCCATCGACACCGCCGACATCGACCACCCTTGCGCCACCTCGCTGGTCAATCACCGCAACGGCCCGCTTGTGAAGTACCTGGGGCCCGAGTACAAGAAGGCAACGGGGCGCGAACCGAAGAAGGATCACCCTGAGTGGCGCATCGCGCATCGCACGCTGCTTGCCGCGGGCATTCCGACGATTGAAGGCGTGGGTGGCGACATTGCCGAAGTGGTGGGCAAGCGCTGCACGCTGCAGGGTTTCCCCTGGAACTGGGCGTCCGGTGACGCCTGTTACGTGCGCCTTGTGGCCATGTTCGACCCCACGGGCAAGCTGCGCCTGGAAACCGGCCGCGCGGCCTGATCAAAGGAATCCCCATGGCAACCAAACCGAAAAAAGCATCCGTCACGAAAAAGCCCGCCAAGGGCAAAGCCGGCGACAGCACGGGCGGTCTGCAGTTCTTCAACCTCTCCAATGACTGGGGCCACGGCATGCCGCAGTGGCCGTCGCGGCCCCTGTTGAACCTGCATGTGCATTCCATGCATTCGCTCAACGGCACCTTCGTCAATGCCTACGACGGCATCATGCACCGCGGCACGCACATGGATGCGCCCATCCATGTGCACGAGAACTCGGGCACGATCACGGATTACGAATTGTGGCGTTTCTTCGGCACCGGCGTGGTGGTGTCGATCCCGAAAAAGAAATGGGGCGTGGTGACACCGAAGGACCTGGAGCGCGCGACCCCCAAGATCCGCAAGAACGACATCGTCATGATCAACACCGGCAGCCACCGCAATTGGGGCGACAACCCGGATTACTTTGCCTACTCGCCCGGCCTCTACAAGGAAGCAGCCGAGTGGCTGGTGGCCAAGGGCGTGCGCCTTGTCGGGATCGACGTGCAGGCTCTGGACCACCCGCTGGGCACGGTGCTCGCTTCGCACGGCCCGGGGCCGATACAGCCCTTCCTCAATGACGAATACAAGGCCGAGACCGGCCGCGACATCCTCGATGACTTCCCATATTGGGAGCCGGCGCACAACATCCTCATGACCAACGGCATTCCGGGCATCGAGAATATCGGAGGCGACATCGACAAGGTCACCGGCAAGCGCTGCACTTTCTTTGCCTTTCCGTGGCGCTGGCCCAATGGCGAGGGCTGCGCCCTGCGCGTGGTGGCGGTGATTGATCCCAAGCAGCAGTTCCGTTTCGAGACCGGGCTCTGAAAGAGCGCCGTTTCCGTCACGGTTGATTACACAGTGCAATATCCAGCAGGAGGAATTTCATGACAGCCATCGCCGATCCGCATTCGAGTCTTCAATTCTACGAACTGAGCCACCGCTGGGGCTACAACTCGCCCACCATGCCGGGGCTGGAGGACGTGCGCGTGCACCGCGGCGTGTACCACGCCAAGCACGGCGTCATGACCCAGACCTGGAAGGCCACCATGCATGTGTCCACGCATGTGAACGCGCCGCTGTACCTGATCCCGAACGCTCCCGCCGTGGGGGACCTCAGCGTCGAAAAATTCTTCGGCACCGGCGTGGTGCTGGATATTCCCAAGGGCAAGTGGGAGCTGATCACCGAGAAGGATCTCGAGGCGGCAACGCCGAAAGTGGAGGCCGATGATATCGTCCTCATCATCACCGGCTGGCATCGCAAGTACGCCGACAGCAAGGAATATTTCGGCTACGCACCGGGACTGTCGCTGAAGGCGGCAGAGTGGCTGGCGGCCAAGGGTGTGAAGCTTGTGGGCATGGACAATGCGCTCATCGACCATCCGCTGGCCACCTCCATGGGTCCGCACCGCAACGGCCCGCAGATCAAGTACCTGCTGCCCGAATACAAGAAGGCCACGGGGCGTGAAGCCATCGCCGATTTTCCCGACTGGAACCCCGCGCACAAGCACCTGCTGTCCAAGGGCATTCCGACCATCAGCAATGTCGGCGGCGATGTCGATGACCTTCTGGGCAAGCGCTGCACCTTCCACGCCCAGCCCTGGGAGTGGCGCGAGGGCGAGGCCTGCGTGATCCGCCTTGCCGCGATGCTCGATCCCTCGGGCGCGTACCGTATTGAATCCGGCAAGAATTCCTAAGCACGCAATCAACCAAGGAGGAGACATGGACTCAGGCGCCGCTCCCAAAAGCACCACCAAACCCACCAGCACGAGTTCGCTGGAGTTCTTCAATCTAAGCCACCGCTGGGGCCACGGCATGCCCGAATGGCCATCGTCGGCGATCCTCAATGTGCGCACCGTGAATTTTCACGCAAAGGAAGGCGTGCGCATCAATGAGATTGAAACCACCATGCACCGCGGCACGCACATGGATGCGCCCATCCATGTCGAGGAAAACACCCCCACGATCACCGACTATCCGCTGTGGCGCTTTTTCGGCACCGGCGTGGCCGTGTCGATTCCGAAAGGCAAGTGGGGCGTGATCACCCCGGAGGATCTGGAGAAGGCCACACCGAAGATCCAGAAGGGCGACATCGTCATGATCAACACCGGCAGCCACCACGAGTACAGTGACAGCCCGGATTACTTCTGTTACGGCCCCGGCCTGTACAAGGAAGGCGCGCAATGGCTGGTGGACAAGGGCGTGAAGCTGGTGGGCCTTGATGTTCAGGCGCTCGACCATCCGCTGGGCACCAAACTCGTCTCCCATGGCGTCGGTCCCTCGCACCCCTGGCTGGAAAAGGAATACAGGGCGGAGAAGGGCAAGGACGTGCTCGATGACTTTCCATTCTGGGAGCCTGCGCACCGCACGCTCATGCTGAACGGCATCCCCGGCATCGAGAACATCGGCGGTCAACTGGACAAGGTCACCGGCAAGCGCTGCACCTTCATGGCCTTTCCGTGGCGCTGGACCGAGGGTTGCGGCTGCGGCATACGCGTCGTCGCCATTGTCGATCCCAAGCAGGAATTCCGTGTGGAAACCGGCGAATAGCTGCACCCAAAAGCGGCCGCATCAAACAGAAACGGCCGGCAAATCTGCCGCCTGGCAACCAAGGAGAGTGAAGTGAGCGACATGTTTCGACTGGATGGAAAAGTGGCCGTGGTCATTGGCGGTGCGGGTGGTATTGGCGAGATCATGGCCAAGGGCCTGGCCGCTCAGGGCGCCAGGGTGGCGGTGGCCAGCCGCAATCTGGAGAAGATCTCATCGATCGCAAAAATGATCCAGTCCGAAACCAAGTCCGAAACCATCGGTCTGTCAGTGGACGTGACCGACAAGGACAGCGTCGACAAACTCGCCGACGATGTGGTGAAGAAATTCGGCACCGTCGACATTCTGGTGAATTCGCAGGGCATCAACACCAAGAAGCCCGCCGACAATTTCCCGATCGCCGACTGGGATGCCCTTTTCAATGTCAACGTGCGCGGCACCATGCTGGCCTGCAGCGCCTTTGGCAAGACCATGATCGGCAAGAAGAGCGGCAAGATCATCAATGTCTCCTCGGTGCGCGGCCTGCGCGCCACGCTGTGGGGTGGCAACGAGGGCTACTCCGCCTCCAAGGGCGCCGTGGACATGTTGACGCGCGCGCTCGCCTCCGAGTGGGCCCCGCACAACATCAACGTCAATGCCATCGCGCCGCTCTTGATCCGCACGCCGCTGGCCGCGCCCACGCTCAATGATCCGGAAAAGCTTCGCACCTACGTCGCCAACGTGCCCTTCAAGCGCATCGGCGAGCCGCAGGATCTGGCGGGCCTTTGCATATTCCTCGCATCACCCGCCTCTGATTTCATCACCGGCCAGATCATTTACCTGGATGGCGGCCTGACCGCGGTCGGCTGAGTTTCCGTGAGCAATATTTCCGTTATTGGCGCCGGCCTCATGGGGCACGGCATCGCCTACATCTTTGCCTCGGCCGGCCACAAGGTGTCGCTGCATGATGCGCATGCGCCGACGCTTGAATCCGCGCCCAAACGCATCGAGGGCCTGTTCGAACTGATCGGCACCGACAAGGCCGGGCTCGTCAATGTGAGCTACCACGCCGATTTTGCGAAAGCTGTCGCGCAAGCCGATTTCGTCTTTGAAGCGGTCGCGGAAAAGCCCGAGATCAAGCAGGCGGTGTTCACGAAACTCGACGAGCTTGCGCCGGCGAGCGCCATTCTCTGCACCAACACCTCGGCCATTCCGATCAAGACCGTGGGAGAAAAAGTCAAAAACCAGAAGCGCGTCATCGGCACGCATTACTGGAATCCACCGCACCTGATTCCGCTGGTGGAAGTGGTGCAGGCCGAGTTCACCTCGCAGGACACGGTGGATCGCACCATGGCCCTGTTGGAATCGGTGGGCATGACACCGGTGCATGTGAAGAAGGATATTCCCGGCTTTATTGGCAACCGGTTGCAGCATGCGCTGAAGCGCGAGTGCATTGCGCTGGTGGCCAACGGCGTGTGCGATGCCGAGACCGTCGACAAGGTGGTGAAGCAGGGGTTCGGCGCGCGCCTTGCGGTGATCGGGCCGCTGGAGCAGTCCGACATGGTGGGGCTGGGGCTCACGCTCGACATCCACAAGGTGCTGATTGCAGACCTCGACCGCACGCCGGGACCCGACCCGTTCCTCGTCGAGAAAGTTGCCAAGGGAGAAACCGGCATGGCCGTGGGCCACGGCTTTCGCAAGTGGACGCCCGAGCAGGCCGCCGAAGTGCGCGCAAGGCTCAACAATTTTCTGGTCGATTCCGCCCGCAACAAGGCGAAGCATTCGTAACATCAAATGACCGGGCAGGGTCCAGTACAGTACAGTCCGGTCTGTTGGCT
>CAIUKQ010000243.1 GCA_903899705.1 uncultured beta proteobacterium | reverse complement strand
CTCGTGGTGGTTGCAGCGACGGGCGCAATGATCGCCTGGCCGCCGAAATTTACTCAACGCGTTCCTTCGATGGTGCTTGGCGTGGTGGTAGGCACGCTTGTTTATCACATCCTTGCGTGGATGGACCTTGAGAAATATCTTGGATCGACGATCGGCGAAATGCCGGTGAGTACGCCGCCATTCGACATTTCCCTGAATTTTTACTCATTCATGGAACTCTACGGAGCGCGCCTGCCGGACATCTTCGCAGCGGCCTTCGGTCTGGCCATCGTTGGTTCCCTGGACCACCTGCTTTCCTCCAAGGCCTACGAAGGTCATACAGGCGTGCGCCTTGATACCAACAAGGAACTGACCAAGCTTGGCGCCACCAATACGCTGCTCGCCTGCATTGGCTGCATACCGGTGGGCATCAATCTGACCAACAGCCTGGCCAACCACAATGCCGGTGGACGCAGCCGCTGGTCTCTCGCGGTGATCGGGGCGACCTCCGTGATTGCGGTGCTGCTGTTTGCCTGGGCCATCGCGTGGCTGCCGCGGGTGGTGGTTTCCGTGTTGCTGATGACCCTGGCGCTGCGCCTGATCGAATTTCACATTCTTGGCACCCTCTACAACCGCCTTCGCGGCAAGATCAAGGTCAGCCGCAGCCACGCCATCGACCTCACCATACGCATCATGGTGGCCATCATCGCAATCGCCGTGGGGGTCGCAAACGGGGTGGCCGCGGGCATCGTCATCGCGGTGGGGTTTTTCATCGCCACAACCAGCAGTTCAGTGGTGCGCCGCGTCTACCGCACCGACGCCATCCATTCGCGCCGTTCGCGGCCCTCCTCGGACATGGAACAACTGGACAAGCACGGCAAAAAGGTGGTGGTTCTGGTGCTGGAGGGCATCGTGTTCTTCGGCACGGCGGACCACCTGCTTGACCGCATCGACCAGTTGCTGCGCGAGGAGTTGACCCACATCATTCTCGACATGAAGCGGGTCAACTACATCGACTCCACCGGCGCGCGCATCATCGCGCAGATCGGCAGGCTGGTGCGCGAATCCGGACGGCAACTGCTGGTGGCGCACATGAACAAGAACCACGAGTTGTGGCCGTTTCTGGAGGACACCGGCGTGGTCAAGGCGGTGGGCGTCAACGGCTTCTTCGATGACACCGACCATGCGCTTGAAAAAGCCGAAAACGACCTGCTGCGCGCCGTGGTGGGCGAGAAAACCATCATCAATGAAACGCCCCTGTCGCGCATCACGCCGATGGAACTTCTTAACAGCGAGGAACTGGCACTGCTCTCCCCGCAGCTTGAAAAGCGCATCTTCGATCCGGGCGAATACATCTTCCGCGAAGGCGAAACCGGGGATGAACTGTTCATCATCTCAGAGGGCTCCGCAAGCGTGTTTCGCGCCATGGAAGACAACACGGGCATCCACCGACTGGTGACCTTCGGCCAGGGGACGGTATTCGGGGAAATGGCACTACTGGACGCGCAGCCGCGTTCGGCCACCGTGCGGGCCGACGGCAGGCTCGCCTGCTACGTCATGTCGCGCAAACAACTGGACACCCTGGTCGCGCAACACCATTCCATCGCGGTGAAATTGCTCACCAGCCTGTCCCGCGAACTCGGCCGGCGCCTGCGGAGCGCCAATCAAACTATCAATTCACTGCAGACATAACACTCTAAAGCTGGAAAGCTTCAGAACAGGGAGAGAGGGAGTGCCCTCTCTCCCCGTTACCCCTCTCGCCCCTCGGTGTTTCTGACGCTCCCGGCTATTTTGCTTCTCTGTTATTCCGGTTTTATATTCGCTGCCTTGATTGCCTTGGCCATTACAACCATGTCGCGCTTAATTTGGGCCAGGTGCTCTTCGGGTGTATTGGCCACCGGCACAAAGCCGATGCTCTTCAGTCGCTCCAGGGATTCCGGCGTGTTGATGGCCTTGACCATCTCCACGTTCAGGCGCCGCAATATTGCCGTCGGAATACCCGCGGGACCGACAATTTCGTCGCCGGTCGGGATCTTTTCATAGTCAGACAGCTGCTCCCCCATGGACGGGTACTCGGGCAGGCCGGAAAAGCGCTTGACCGCGGTGACCGCGATAATGCGCACCTTGCCCGCCTTGGCCATCTGCGCCGAACTGATGAGCGGCGCAAATGCCACCGGTATCTGCCCCGCCGCGGCCGCGTTGAGGCCGTCGGCGCCACCCTTGTAGGGCACGTGGGTGATGTCGATGCCGTACTTCAGCTTCATCAATTCCATCTCGAGGTGCGCGCTGGCGCCCACGCCGTTGGATCCGTAGGCGAGTTTGCCGGGATTTGCCTTTGCATACTCGATCAGTTCCTTCACGTTATTCACCGGCAGTGAATTGGTCACCACCAGGCTCAGGGTGGCATCGGCCATGTGCGTGACGTAGGTGAAATCCTTGATCGGATCGTAGGGTGGCGTCTTCAGGATCAATGGCGTGGCCACCAGGGTGGTTGGCGCGCAATGCAGCAGGGTGTAGCCGTCGGGCGCGGCGCGCACGACAATTTGCGCGCCCAGCACGCCTCCCGCACCGGGCATGGCATCGACGATCACCGGTTGCCCGACCGAGTCGCTCATCTTCTGCGCGATCAACCGCATCGCAGCGTCGGCCACCGCGCCAGGTGTGAATGTCGACACAATCCGGAACGGTTTCGACGGAAAGGTTTGCGCACTTGCGCCCGGCACCGCAAATGCAAGGGCGGCAGCAAGAATGGAAAACGACAGCTTGATGCGCATGGATATCTCCAGAGGGTGAAATACGGCCGCGATGGGAATGCAGGCAGCTATGCATCGATGGTGTCGCGCGCGCAATGCGCGCGGCAGACACCGAGCATGGATTCTATAATGAGTAGGCTGGGCGGCATAATGGATACAAGCCGTAATCGGCGTGTTTCGCTGACTGATCCCGCGGCATATTCATCACACAGAACGGCAATTCCATGGAAGCTTCCCCCAACCTCTCGGGCCGTGTGGCCATTGTCACGGGCAGCGCGCGCCGCACCGGCCGCACCATCGCGCACAAACTGGCCGGGGCTGGCGCCTCGGTCCTCATCAACGCCCGCAGCGCACTCGTCGAAGCCAATGCCGTCGTAGAAGAACTGGAGACTGCGTACGGGAAAGGCCGCGCCCTCGCCTGCCTCGCCGATGTCAGCGACCCCGCATCGGTCGACGCCATGATTGCGCTCACGCTCAAGACCTGGGGGCGGCTCGACATCCTCGTGAACAACGCCTCGGTGCGCCGGCATGGCGAATTCGCCACCTACCCGCTTTCGGACTGGCACGACATCCTCCACACCACGCTCGATGGCACGTTCCTGTGCAGCCGCGCCGCGGCGCCGCATCTTGCCGTCAACAAACAGGGCTGCATCATCAACATGGGCGGCGTTGCGGCCCATACCGGCGCGAAAAATGCCGCGGCGATGATTACCGCCAAGGCCGGCCTCGTCGGGCTCACTCGCGCCCTTGCCCACGAACTCGGGCCCATGGGCATCACGGTCAATTGCGTGGCGCCGGCCTCCATGCGTTCCGCCGATGAAGACCCGGCCAGGATCGCGCAACTGAATTCACTTTATGGACACGACAAGGTGCCGCTGGGCCGCTCGGGCACCATGGACGAGGTCTCCGAGGCGGTGGTGGCCCTTTGCGGCCCTGCCTGGCGTTACATGACCGGCCAGGTGGTACACATCAACGGCGGCATATTTTTCGGCTCCTGAGCGAAGCTCAGACGCGACAGGCCGGCAACCGATTCAAAGGAGATTGCATGGAAGCCCTGAAAACCACCGTCACCCATGACGGAAAAACGTACGCCGTCGAAGGCTGGTGCGACCCGACATTCAATGCGGCACGAGATCGCTTCGTCAAAAATTTCGAGGAAGGCCTTGAGATCGGCGCGTGCATCGCGTGCACCATCGACGGCAAGCCGGTGATGGATCTATGGGGTGGCTATCTGGACAAAGCCTCATCCAAACCCTGGCAGAAGGAAACCATCGTCAACATGATGTCGGCGTCCAAGGCCATTACGGGCATCTGCGTCTGGATACTCGCCGACCGCGGCTTGATCGACCCTGATGCGCCCGTGGCGCGCTACTGGCCCGAGTTCGCCGCCAACGGCAAGGAGAAACTGCCGTTGAAATACGTGCTCGATCACCGCGCCGGCATGGCATTGGTGAGCGAGCCCATCGCACGTGGCAGCGTCTATGACCACGCGGTGATCGCGGCGGCGCTCGCCCGCCAGCCGGCCGCCTGGGAACCCGGCACCGATGCCGGTTACCACGTACTGACGCAGGGCTTCATCATGGCCGAGGTGGTGCGCCGCGTGACCGGCAAAACGCTGGGTAACTTTTTTCGCAGCGAAATTGCCGAACCGCTCAATATCGACTATCGCATCGGCCTCGATAAAAAAGATCTCTCGCGCTGTGCCGAATGGGCGCTGCCCGCCGACAGCCCCATGGCAAAAGCCATCATCGACCCCTATGCCACGGCCGAGGGCGCCTTCTGGCAGCCGCTCGCACCCGACGAGGATTTCAATTCCACGGGTTGGCGCACCGCCGAAATTCCTTCGGCCAACGGACACGGCAATGCCCGCGCGGTGGCAAAGCTCTACGGTGCACTGGTACTGGGCGACCAGGACGGCGTGCATCTGATGAAGCACACCACGCTGGAGAAGATGATCACCGAGCAGCACAACATCAAGGAGCGCTACCTGGGCCGCCACTACCACCAGGGATCCGGTGTGGTGCTCAGCTCAAAGCCCAATGCGTGGATGGGACCCAACCCGCGGGCCTTCGGCCATCAGGGCGCGGGCGGTGCGATCGGCTTCGGCGATCCGGACGCGAAGCTGGGATTCTCCTACGCCATGAACAAGCCCCATGCCGATGTCACCGTACCGACCCGGGCGCGCGTCATCGAGGCGATTTATGAGGCACTGGGCTGAGGGCATGACAGCGATGCATCGCGCACCCGGCATGCGGATGAATTTAAGTATTTGATTATTAAATACTTTTAAACCTCTTCGACCTTGCCTGTCTTCGCTGGAAGCGCCGACAACCGCACGATCAGCCAGAGTGCGAACGAGACCGGCAGGATTGCCCAGGCAAACACCGCGGTCACTGCATTGCTGACGGTTGCGGCATCGACGCCGCCGCCCAGCCCCGCCATGTTGGCCACCATGCCGGCGATGGCCGTGCCCATGGCCTGCCCCAGCGAGCGGATCATGGACATGGAAGATGCGGTGACGGTCTCCTCCCCTTTCAGCGCACCTTCCATGGTGCGTGAACTCAGGTGCACGTGGTGCACACCCACGCCAAAGCCGAGGAAGAAACAGGCGATCAGAATCAGCGCCAGTGAAGAACCGTAAATCGCGCAGAGAAACCCAACCACCGCGAGCAACATGAAGACCGGCCCGCTTCGCATCGCAAGACGCTCGCGCGATCCGGTCCAGCCGGCAACGATGAAGGTGCCTATGGTCCACGAGGTCGAATTGATCATGTTGGTCATGCCCACCAGAAGCGGTGTGACCTCATAGACCACCTGCAGCACCAGCGGCAGCAGGATGGTGACGGAGGACTGCGCCACGCCGACGATAATCAGTATCCAGTAGCCCATGCCCACGGGGTTGGAGAGCGACAGCGGTCTCGAGGGAAACATGCGGTCCTTTGCGCGCGCATCGACAACAAAGGCCATGGCGATGCTGCCAACCGACACCACCAACAGCGCGACACGCCCTGCCAGCAATGCGATCTGCCCCGACTCCGCAACGCCCAGCACACCCAGTGCAAGCAGTGCTATGCGCAGAAAAGGAAAACGCGAACCGCCGCCCGCCTGCGTCAGCGTCTTCGGCACCTTCAGCCACGCCACCCCGCAGAAAATTGCGATCAGGGGCAGGAACGCCCAGAAGGCGCCGCGCCACCAGCCGATCTCGGCAAACACACCGCCGACAAACGGTCCGATCAGCGCGCACACGCTCCAGAAGCCCTGATAGACCGCGAGTATCCGCGTCCGGACATTGGGCGCGTAGACACGGCTGACAAAGCCCATGGTGCCGCCGATGATCAGACCGCCGCCGTAGCCCTGCACTGAGCGCCCGATGATCAGCACCAGCATGTCGGCGGACATCGCGCACACCAGCGTACCTGCCGCAAACACGGCGCCCGCGGCCAGGAAAGCCCCCCGCCCGCCGGTTCTCGCCCATACCGGGCCAACGCTCGCAGATCCGACGATGGCGCCGATCTGGTAGAGCATGGAGGCCCACACATAGTAGGAAGATCCGCCCAGATCACGCACCACCGTGGGCATCATGGTGACCACGATGAGTATCTGCAGCGAATACATCATCACACCCATCATCACCATCAGGGTGTAGGCGGCGTTCTCACCCTGGAACAGCTCGCCCCAACTGGCCGGCCCGGCCGCAGCGCTTTGCTTGACACTCATGCCGGCGATTCCTTTAACATTCCCATGCGCACCCTGATCGCGGGCTGATATTTCCGCGCCCGATGCGCGAACCGGCGGACTCTATCTCAAAAACCTCCCGGGCCCGCCCATACCGAATCCGACTCAAAGGAAAATCAAATGACCCAATGGAACGCCGTGCGGCAAACATCGACTCTGATCGCCACGCTGGCTTTGGCATCGCAGGTATTCGCCCAGACTTTCCCCACCAAACCCATACGCTTCGTTGTCGGTTTTCCTCCGGGCGGAGCAACCGATCAGGTGACCCGCGCCATAGCGCCCAAAATGGGCGAATTCCTCGGCCAGCCGGTACTGGTGGAGAACAACGGCGGCGCTTCGGGCATGATCGCAAGCCAGTTGGTCGCGCGCTCGGCGCCGGACGGGCACACCATTCTCCTGAACACGACGGGCGGCCATCTCATCCGGCCCTTTGTCGACAAGAGCACAACGCTTGATCCTCTCAATGATTTCACGGCGATCACGCAATTGATCGAGAGCGTGTTTGGCATCGCCGCGAATCCCGTTACAGGACCGAAATCGCTCGCGGACATGGTGGATCAGGCACAGCGCAATCCGGGCAAGCTGGCCTATGGCACTGCGGGTCTTGGCACCGAAACCCATCTGCTCATGGAAACCATCGGGCAGGTTATCAAGGGTCCGATGCAGGTGGTGCCCTACAAGGGCGGCGGACCGGCGGTCAACGACCTTCTGGGCGGGCAGATCCCGATGGTGACCCAACCGGTGGTCACATTTCTCCAGCATGCGAAGGCGGGCAAATTGCGGATCATTGCAGTAATCCTGCCCAAGCGCTGGGAACTGCTGCCGGATGTTCCGACAGTCACCGAGATCATCCCTGGCTTCGTGAAACCCGCGGGCGGCGCGGGCGTCTGGGGGCCGGCAAAAATACCGCCTGCCATCGCACTCAAGCTTCAAGCGGCCATGGCCTTCGCTATGAAAGACCCGCAAGTCAACGAAGGCCTCAAGGCGCAGGGCCAGATTCCCGTCGGCAGCACGCCGGCTGAATTTACCGAAGACCTGAAAAGGAGTTCCCAGCTGTTCGGACAAATGGTCAAGGCGGCGGGTCTGAAGGCGGAGTGATCACTCGTACGACGATGATTCCTTCAATGCCGAGGACCGGACTCCGGGGAATTTTGCCGGTTCATCGGAAGCGAGATGGCGTGCCGGGATGGGATCCGCAAGACGGCCAATATTCCGCAGATGGATCAATGCCCCCCCGAAAAGCCGCTCGTCCTCAGAGGGATTTTCGGCCATCCACCAGAACAAACAGAATGCGGCACACCTCGGTGCTGCGGTTGCTCCAGGCGTGCATGGTGGCGCACTGGATCAATACGTCGCCCGCGCGAAGCAGCGTTTCGTTCTCCTCCATCACCGCGTAGATTTCGCCCGACAGCACGATGGCATAGTCGATGGTCTCGGTCTCGTGCATGCCCGGATGCAGCGGATGCCCGGGCACGCGGCGCAGGCCCGGCTCGGTGTTTTCTATTTTTGCAGCGTCGATCTTGCGCGCAGGATCAAGGTCATCCGGCGGGATATCCAGATACTTGAATACCGTGCCGCCCAGCGGCGGCATGGTGCCCTTGACCTCGCTGCCGCGATCGATCGCAGCAAGCGGCGCCGGCGTGCCGAAGGTGGCCCAGATGTTGCGCGACGCAAAGCCTGGTCGCATGTGGGGACGGTTGGCCGGGGGTGGGCCATCCTCGATAATGGCTGACTTGCCGTTTTCCTTGATTGCAGCGATCACACGTCGTATCGGTTTCAGTTCCAGCGCCATGAGGACTCCTATAAGTATTTGATTTTTATAATATAAATAAAACTCACATCTCTCGACGATCCTGCGTCAGGAACCGCGATTTGAACGCGTCTTCGCCTCGTCGATGACGCCATCCTCGTTCACGCTGACGCCGTAGTATTCCTCGGCCGCCTTGCGGCTGACGTAGCCCTGGCGGACATCATCGGCCACGCGCTTGGTGTCACGCTCGCGCGGCGGACCGAATCCGCCGCCACCGCCTGCCCGATAAACGAAATGGTCGCCTGCCTTCAGACGCACCTGCGCGACCTTTCCATTGGGCAGGTCGGTGATGTCCTTGCCGTCGATGCGCAATGCCGCCTCATTACCCATGGCGGCCATGCCGCCCGCGAGCCCCCAGGGCTTGCAGTGCACACGGTCCATGCGCAGGTTGGCCATGATGGGCGCGCGCGCCTTGACGATTTGTTCGGTGCCAAGGCCGCCACGGTACTTGCCGGCGCCGCCTGAATCCTGGCGCAGCGCATGGCATTCAAAAAGAATCGGGTACTTGGCCTCCACCTGCTCGCAGGGACTGATATGCGTGTCGCCGTCGTTCAAGCAGACGGTGGCGTTCATGCCGTCCTCATTGTGCTTGGCGCCCCAGCCCCCGCCCATGGGGCCGGTGTTGGCGAGGAAGAAGCGGCCGTCGCGCGGCGACACGCCGGAGAGGCTCGCGGTCATGAGGTCGGCGAAGTGGCCGGCGATGGCGCGATGCGGCACCGCGGTTTCCATGGATTTGAGGATGGTGTCCGCCACCGTCATCGGAAAACTCATCCAGTTGCGCATGGCCGCCGGTCGCAGCGCGCTCACAATGGTGCCCGGGGTCATCACCACCGTCAGTGCGCGAAAGCTCCCCTCATTGATCGGGTAATCGGTTGGCGAGGTGATGCACTTGTACGCCAGCTGTGCGCATCCCGTGCCCGTCGTGGCCGCCGCATTGAACGCGCCGCGAACCTGCTTGGCCACATCCGACAGGTCAATGATCATCTCCTCGCCCTTCACCGTGACCTTGACCCGGATGGGCACGCGCTTGCCGATCTCAACGCCGTCGTCATCCATGAAGGAATCGGCCTCGTAGACGCCATCGGGGATGCTTCGCGTGCGGGCGCGCGCGGCCTGCTCGGAATAATCCATGATATTGCGTATCGCGCCCAGCACCGGTTCACGACCGTAGCGGTCCAACAATTCGACGAAGCGCCGCTCACCGGTCTTCAAGGCCGTCACCTGCGCGCGCAGATCGCCCATCGCAAGCTCCGGTATTCGCACGTTCATGCGGATGATGTCGACCACGTCCTGGTTCACCACGCCCGCGGACTGGTACTTCATGATCGGGATCTGCAAGCCCTCGGAATAAATGTCGGTGGTGGTGCCGCCCAGCACCCCGCCCACATCGCGCCAATGCCCCATGCAGCAGGAAAAACCGCTCAACTTGCCTTTGTGAAAAATCGGCATGCTGAAGGTGAAGTGGTTGAGGTGGCTGCCGGTGACATACGCGTCATTCGTGACCAGGATATCGCCAGGCACCAGGCCGTCGACCCCGAAGTGTGCCAGCTTCGCCCTTATGGTCTCGGCCATGCCGCGGATGAACAGCGGCAGACCCATGCCGATGGAAACGGTTTCGCCCTCCGCCGTATACAGGCCGACGGTGAAATCCAGCCCCTCGTAGATGATCATGTTGTAGGCGGTGCGCATGAGATTGGTCTTCATCTCTTCGGTCACCGAAAGCACGCCGTTTCGCACAATTTCGGTGAGCACCGGATCCGGCCTTGCAGGGGATTTGGGCGCTGCGCGCCCCTTGGTCTTCTTTTTCTTGTTCACAATGTCTCTCTGACGAATAACAGGATCATTAATCTAAGGAAACGCTGATCAAGTCGGTTATCAATTCCCTGCCAATCAGCGTTTCCCTCTGAAATGGGGGAGTTACGAGGGGGCGTGGGCCGAATGGTACTTACTTAATCTTTTTCGGGTGTCCATGTTTGCGGACATGCTCTGTAATTGTGGCGCGTGGTTTGTCCATTGTCGGATAGTTTTTAGGTCGTCGCTTGATTGCTCGTGGCTCGATACGACCAGGGCGT
>CAIUKQ010000242.1 GCA_903899705.1 uncultured beta proteobacterium | reverse complement strand
CTAGGATTCCCGCCAACTGGCGGCGCTTCGGTTAATCTATCGCCCCCCTGCGGAACTTTGACCGGGTTTCCCCTGTCTGTTGTGTCCAGCTTTTTTGAATCCGGCGATGCATTGGAACACCCATGAAGGACTACTACCGCATTCTCGGCCTGCAGCCTGCCGCGACGACCACCGAGGTCAGGAGCGCCTATCGCAAGAAGGCGTCGGCCCTGCATCCTGACCGCAATCCCTCCGAGCGCGCGCACGCGGCCTTTCAGGAAGTCCAGGAGGCCTACGAAGTCCTCTCGGATGCCGACAAGCGCAAGGCCTTCGATGACAACCGTCGCCGCAGCCTGATCGAGAATCCCATTGAGACCGCTCGAGAAATCTGGAGCGCCTATCTGAAGAATGTACTGACATGAAGCTGTCCCCTTTTTTCAAAGACCTGTCGAAAACCTACGCCTACGAGATCGAGGATCTAACCTACGATTCCAGCGGCGGCAACGTGCTGAAATCGCGCCTCAAGGTCAAGCGCGACCAGTTCAAGGACCTGTTGCCCATGATCGAGTTCGAACCGGTGATGGTCGTTGCAGCCTTTCATGGCGCCTTCCATTTCAGTGATAAGCCTTTGATGGAAAAGCTGGTTTCCGGAAAACCCGGGAGCTTCCCGCCGTGGAAAGCGCTGGCCGCAACCATCCGGTTTGAACCCTGGGCCGACAAACTTGCGCAGGCCGCGCTGAAAAACGATGGCGGCGAACAGTTCATGCAGACAGCAGCGGGCCTTGAGTTCATCCTGTCGGGCATTGGCGCCACGGCTGCAGCCGGAGAGGCTGCCCCCATTCAGAAGGATCCGGGTGAGGACGAAGGTGGAGAAAACGACGCTGGAGAGAACGTGGACGACAAAGACCTTGGCGAAGACGGCGAGGATTACCTGAACAATCAGGGTTTTGATCGCCGAAGCTGAGCGCACTGCAAACCTGAACGCACGGCAAACAAGGGAATCCCATGTCACATCCGGCCATCATCAAAGCCTCTGCGCTCATTCACGCGGGCGACATCAGCGCGGCGGAAGCCGCGCTCACCGAACTGGTGGACATCGAGGGCGATAATGCCCTGGTCGAGGTGCTCGATGAACTCGCTCCAAAGGACCTGCTCGCCATCATCCGCGAATACGATTCCTCGAAGGAATCTGTGATCAATCTGCTCATCACGCCCAAGCAATTCGCCGACGCGGTGGTAATGGAACGGTTGTACGCGGAGAAGAACCGCGACCGTCTGCGCTCGATGATCAACTCGATCATCTACCGGGACGACATCGATCCCGACGAGTTCATTGAGGCGCTTTGCGAGAAGAACATGGGCCTCGAGGTGCTGGCCGATTACCTCGACGAGCGTCTCGACGAAATGACCACCTTCAGGATCTACGGCAGCTTTGTCGTTCTCGACGAGGAGCGCATTCCGAAGGACGAGGAAGACGATGCCACCCGCGAAGACCAGTTCGAGGTGCCGCGCGGCGGCATCAGCCTGGATGAGGTGAGCGACCGGGACTGGATGGAAACCATCTGGCGCCTCGCGCACAACTTTCCCGATGAATTCCTGCACGTCCACCAGATTCTTTCCGGACGCAACCGCACCGCAGAGCCGCCTGTGGCTTCGCGGGAAGAACAGGAAGGTCAGGAAGGCGCGGGCGACACGGGCAAGGGTTCCGGCGGACAGCCCCCCGCAGAAGAGTCCGCGCTTTGAGCAGCGCGTTGCCCATCGCGGCCCCTTCGCAGGCCGTAGCCGCCTACGACGACCGGCCCTACTTCGCGCGTGCGCTGGACCATGGCCTGAAGAACGGCATCATCGATTCCGAAAAGCTCGATGCCATGCGCGCGGACGGCGCAAAGGGCGTCGTGCAGATTGCCGATTTCTTCGGCACCGCCCACCTTCGCACCGATCTGGATGAGGCGGTAAAGCGCATGGTGACCCTGGCCAGCCTTTATCTGGAACACAAGTCGGATGGAAACCTCAACCGGGCCGCGCGCTCTCTGCAGGAAAATTCCTTTCTGTCGCATTCGCGCGGCGGGTCGCAGATGCTGAAGGCCCTTTTTGCGATGCCCACCGACACCACCATCCCCGATCCGCTCGACGTCGAGGATGTCAAAGAATTCCTGCGCGATCGTTCCCTTGAAGACCCCTGGACGGTCACCGAGTACCGGGCACGACTCGCGGAACGACGTGCCTGCCAGGACGAAATTGATGCCGCACTCTGGTTTGCCGATCTCATGCTGATTCCCCGCGAGGCATTGATCAACGAATCCTCTGAGAGCGTCCTGCACGCCTGTCTGTTGACACGGATTGCGGGGCGCACGGAAGGCAGCCTGCTCTCGGCCGATGAACTCAAGGATTTCCTCAAGACATTCCGGAAATCGAAGAAGAAGGTGGAGATCAGTCCGATATTGCTCGATGATGCACCGGCATCGCTTCGTCCGCTCATTGAGCGGCATCTTGCCGTCATGGCGGATAAGGATCTGCCGCGCATCAGGGATGCGAAGATTCCGTTCAACGACCTTGTGCGCGAATACCACGATCGTTTCCATCCCCTGTCGATGTCCATCGAAATCAGCGACTTTGACGCACTGGTCACCGATGAGTGGCGCAAAGTCACGCAGGGCATGACCGATTCCGACTCCATGAACACGATCTTCCTGTGCCTTGCCGCCGGCAAGCCGCCCAAGCCCGCGATCACCGCAGCCGAGGCAAAAACCGCCGTCATTGCGATTCGCGAAAAAGGCGCCGACCAGAAGAGCGTGCAGGAGTTCATCCTCGGCAGCGCCCCGCACCAGATGATCGACGGCTTGATCTCCCTTTGGGAGGACGAGTTCCTGCCCGAGATGATCGAAGTGATCATCCTTGAAAACCAGGATGATGCCCCGGAAATCGTGGTCCGCATCCTTTCCGAGCATTGCCATATCCGGGCGGTCGCAGAGAAGAAATCTCCGTCGAAAACCGCGGCAGCCAAAAAGCCAGCTGCGAAAAAAGTGACTCCCAAAACCGCTGCGACCAAAAAAACGCCGCCCAAAAAATCGCAGCGAAAAACCTGACCCCCAACTCACCTTTGCCGAAGAAAATCCTTATGCAAACTGAAAGCTTCATCCCCGGCAAAGATGCCTCGCTGGAATCCACCATCCGCACCATGCAGGAGAAGCTGGCCGCGCGCGGCTTCCACCTGGATGAATCCTCCTGGTTGAATCCCGTGGACGCTGTGTGGTCCGTGCATGTTCGCGACCATGACTGCCCCATGCTGTTCGCCAACGGCAAGGGCGCCACCAAACTCGCCTCGCGAGCCAGTGCCCTGGGCGAATTTTTCGAACGCCTGGGCACCCATTATTTCTGGACCCACTTCTACCTGGGCGAGACGCGCGCCAATCGTCCCTTTGTTCATTACCCCCACGAACGCTGGTTCGCACCCACCGCCGATGGAAAATGGCCCGCGGAACTGCTCAATCCGGAATTGCAGGCTTTCTACAACCCCGAAGGCAACATCGACAGCGAAGTCCTGGTGGACCTCAATTCCGGCAATGTGGATCGCGGCATCTGCGCCCTGCCCTACACGCGCCTCTCGGACAACGCGACGACCTGGTTCCCCGTCAACATCATCGGCAATCTCTTCGTAAGCAATGGCATGGCCGCGGGCAACACGGTGATGGAGGCGCGCAGCCAGGCAATGTCGGAAATTTTCGAACGGCACATCAAGTACCGCATCATCCGCGAAGGCCTTTGCCTGCCCGAAGTGCCCGAGGAAGTCATCGCGCGCTACCCCGGCATTGCCGCCGGCATCAAGGGGCTGCGCGATGCCGGGTTTGGCATTCTGGTGCGCGATGCATCGCTGGGCGGGCGTTACCCCGTGATGAATGTGACCCTGCTGCATCCCAAGGACCAGGGCGTGTTTCCCAGCTTCGGTGCGCACCCCCGTTTCGAGATCGCGCTGGAACGCGCGCTGACTGAACTGCTGCAGGGCCGCGCGCTGGAATCGCTGGAAGGCTTTCCCGAGCCCGGCTTCGACATGGAGGAAATCAAGCTTGCATCCAACCTCGAAATCCATTTCGTCGATTCAAGCGGCGTGGTCAGCTGGAATTTCCTCGGCGACACGCCCGACCATCCCTTTGCCGACTGGAACTTCAGCAACACCACCCAGGAAGACTACGAATGGCTTTGCAATTGCATCAAGTCCGAGGGAAAGGAAATCTACATCTCCGATTTTGCCGAACAGGGCGCCTACAGCTGCCGCATCCTGGTGCCGGGCATGTCGGAGATCTATCCGGTCGAAGACCTCGAATGGGAAAACAACAGCATCGGCAACCGCATGCGCCCGGCTCTCGTCCGGTTGCACGAACTGGAAGAAACCGAGTGCGCCGACCTGCTCGATGACCTGCAGACCTCAAACCTGAATGACGAGCGGCCTCTGTGGGAAATCCTGGGCCTAGCCATTCCCGTGGGCACCAATTGGAAACAATTGCGCGTCGGCGAATTGAAAACCCTGCTGGCCCTGGCCATCGGCGACGAAGAATCCACGCGCGAAGGCTGCGACTGGATCCACCATTACGCCCAGCTGGAGCCGAAGCGCAGGCTGGTGTACCGGTGTATCGAAAGCCTGATGAATCTCGAAGACGTCGACAACCAGCGCCGGTCCCTGGCCCTGCTCTACGGCGCCGACACCCTGCGCCAGGCCGAAGCACTGCTCGATGGTAGCGAACGCTTCTTTGGCCTTGAAACCCTGGGTCCGGACATGGAAGGCAGCGCCATGCATCAGACGCTGCTGGCGGCGTATGACAAGCTGTTCGTCAACCCGGTCAATTAAGGAAGCATTGAACAAGGGGGCCTACGCCGAATGGTACTTACTTAAGGATAAGCCCCTGAAGTGTCGTGTAAAAAGGCCGGCTCGATGCGTGCTAAGTTGGAGTTGCGAAACAACCATCCAACACTCAAGGAGCCAGCCACCATGCAT
>CAIUKQ010000241.1 GCA_903899705.1 uncultured beta proteobacterium | reverse complement strand
GCGACCTTTTTGTAGACCGCCGCATTGATGGACTCGAAATGCGTGCACAGCAGCAGCGAGTAGCCGTCACGCGGACGCGAAAGAATGTCCTGCGTGGCGAGCTGGCCGCCCGCGCCCGCCTTGTTTTCCACCACAATCCGCTGGCCCAGCGTATTGCCGACCTTGTCGGCGATGAAACGTCCCGGCAGATCCGTGGGGCCGCCCGCGCCAAAGCCGATCACCAGACGGATGGGTTTGTCGGGATAGGCGTTTTGCGCGACTGCATTCAACGCGAATGCGCCGGCTACCAGCGCGGGAATCCATCGAAAAGATTCATTCATCATGCTGAACTTTCAAAGAGAGATGCCGGCGCTATCGGGCCGAAAACCTTCGGGAATCCGAAATCAATTCTTGTAGGACGGGTCGAGACGCTCCACCAGCCGCAGCAGCGCCGGCCACTCCGCCAGCGACAAAGACGTTGCGGGACCGGCCGCCTGTGCGCGCGTCTTCTTGCTCACTTCCTCGGGAGGGTAGACCAGCTCCTGTCCGCCGGCCATGCCCTTCACCTGCGCCTCGCAGGCCCGCTCCAGCGTAAAGAGCGAACTGAACGCGGCGGGGATGGTGGGCCCGGTGACGAGGAGGCCGTGATTGCGCAGGATCATGATGGGCTTGTCGCCCAGATCCTTCACCAGGCGCGAGCGCTCGTCGGTATCAAGGGCAATGCCTTCGTAGCCGTGATAGGCCACGGCGCCGTGGAAGAATTGCGCATGCTGCGAGAGGGGCTGCAGACCGCATTTCATCATCGACACCGCGATGCCGGCGGCAGAATGAGTATGGATCACGCATTGCACGTCGTGGCGCGCGGCATGCACCGCACTGTGGATCACGAAGCCTGCCTTGTTGACGCGCACGTTGCCGCCATCAACGTTGTTTCCGTCCAGGTCGATCTTCACTAGGTTGGAGGCGCACACCTCGTCGTACATCCAGCCCAGGGGATTGATGAGGAAGTGCTCTTCCTTACCCGGTACGCGCGCGGATATGTGCGTGTAGATCATGTCGGTCCAGCCGTAGTAATTCACCAGGCGGTAACAGGCCGCGAGTGTCACCCGCGTTTCCCATTCTTCCGGGCTGATGTGGGCGGGGCGGGCGTTTTGCTGTGCAAGGGGTTGATTCATGGCGATGCTCTCCTCAGGGTATGCCCGTCAATATTCCGGGCTCTATGTCGCTTCGAATGGCGCGCGGGGAATGTTAGCACCAAGCGCTTTTTTCAATGAGCCCGGAATGACCGGGGCGCCTTTCATGGATCGGGAATCGCCAGTGCAGACCAGCGAACGTTTTACAACGACCAGGGATTGAAAACCTGTGGGTACTGTGCAAAATCCTGTGTGTTACGAGTGACCACGGTGAGCCCATGGCACTGCGCAGTGGCCATGATCAAACCGTCCATCACCGGTATTGGATGTCCGGCCAATTCGCCGTTTGCGGCGAGTTGTGCCCAGGCATGGAAGGCGGCAGCATCCAGTGGAAGGATTCGGCCGGCGAAGCGTTGCTCCACCTTGCCCAGCCATGCCCTGAGATTCTGGCTGCGGCGGGAATCGCTTGATCGCAGCTTGAGGATGCCTTTTTCAATCTCCCCAAGCGTCACCACACTGATGAAGAGGCTCATTTCTTCCTGCTCGTCCAGCCATTCGATGACTTTGGGTTCGGGATTCTTCCTGGCGTATTCGGATACCGCGCAGGTGTCCAGCAGCCAGCTCATAGTTTGATGTTGCGCCCGGTGTCGCGGCTGCGCGTGAAGTCATGATCGCCGACGTCGAGTTCAGGTCGCAGGAGCGCGCTGGAGAGTTTGCCCTTGCGGCGTGTGAGTCGCGCGTATTCTTCCGCTGAAACAACCACTGCCGTCGGCTTGCCGTGAACGGTGACCGTCTGGGCGTCGCCATTTGCCGCGCGCTTGATGAGCTGACTGAAGTTGCCTTTTGCCTCCTGGAGTTGCCATTCGCGTTCCATGCTGCGTCTTTCTATTCTGGTCAGAATGGTCAGAATTTAGCATACTGCAATTTCGATGGCGAATCCTGGTGAAGACCTGATTGTCAGCTCGGTGGAGGCAAAATAAATTAGTAAATTCAACAGGTTGAAAAATGGTCGCGACGCGCGGAAACTACAAATCTTTCACGTGCGGCAGCACCCGATCCCGGAACAACTGCATGCCCTTGGTGACCACATGATCGGGCAGGTCACCCACCTTGACGGTGAAGTTGAAGATCCCGTGGCCCAGTTCTCCATGGATGCGCTTGATCTGCTTCACGACGGTTTCCGGGCTGCCGCACAGGATGGTGCCGCGTTCGATCGCTTGTTCCAGGGTTGCTTCGGCCTGTTTCTCAAGCCGCGTTTTCCAGCGGTCGCGGCTTTCCGCGGTTTCGTAGTAGCGCGATTTCTGAAGCACGATCTGCTGCGCGGTGCGCATGCCTTCCATCAGTACCTTGCCGAAGTACTCGCGACCCGAGCGCATCCAACCCAGCGCTTCTTCATCGGTTTCGGCGATGCAGGTGTGCATGCCGATGAGGATGTGTTCCGGTCCGGGTTCCCATCCGCAGGCCTTCGCGGTTTCCTTGTAGATGCGGATTTGTTCCTTGGCGCTGGGCAGGTCGGCCAGCAGCACCAGTCCCATGATGGCGCGCTTTTCGGCGGCAAATTGCGCGGAGTCGGGCGTTGTTGCCGAGATGACGAGCGGCGGGTGGGGTTTTTGCATGGGCTTGGGCCAGATGGAAATCTGGCGGAACTGGTAGTGCTCGCCTTCCCATCCGAAGGGCTCGGTTTCGGTCCAGGCACGGATGATGAGTTCGATGGCTTCGCGCTGACGGCCCCATGATTCCGAGGGCGGAATGTTGTAGGCGATGTACTCGTGCGGAATGCCGCGCATCATTCCCGCCACCAGCCGGCCGCCGGTCATGCAGTCGAGCATGGCGTATTCCTCGGCGACCCGGATCGGATTGTTGATGGGGACGAGGTTGCCGATCATGGCG
>CAIUKQ010000240.1 GCA_903899705.1 uncultured beta proteobacterium | reverse complement strand
GTGATCGATTGATCCGTTTCGAGCACCAATCCCTTGAGCACCTTGAAATTGTCGAGGCCATGAAAGGCCATTCCGGGGTTGCCGTGGAGCGCGGCCTGCGCCAGCCATTCCACCATGAGTGCCGCGGGAAGCACGGCGCGCCCGTTGAGCACATGCGATTCGAGGCATGGGAGCGCCTTGACGCTGACTTCGCGCTCAAATGCCAGAGCACCTTCCGCCATTTGCGGGATGCTTCGCGGTGCAGGAGGCGCCTGCCGGAAGTCCTCATCACTCGGCGACACATCCTGATTGGTTGGGCCATCGCCGGGTCGTGTGATCAAATCGAACGGCGCAATTGCAAGCACCTCGACATTGTTGTCATTGGTTTCGCGCAGTTCACGGACCAGGAATTCCGCGCCAGCCGCAGGCTCGATCAGGCCAACGCCTTCCTGCTCGAAAACCTTGCGAAGGCCCGGGGTCACCATCCCGCCGTTCCAAGGCCCCCAGTTGATGGAGACAACCTTGCACCCGGGCCGGCGGCGTGATTCCACCTGCGCAAGTTTATTGAGCACCTCATTGGCAGCGGCATAGTCAACCTGGCCAATACGACCATATCGCCCTGTATAGGAGGAGAACATCGCAATGACCTTTAATTCGTCGCCTGACATGGCTCCCAGCAGGTTCTGCAACCCGGCGACCTTGGTGTCGTAGACGGAATCGAATTGCTCCGACGTTTTGTCTTCTATCCTGCGATCGGCAAGGACGCCCGCGCCATGTACCAGCCCGCGGATGGGGCCGTGGCGAAGGCGGATGCCGGATACTGCCTGGGCAACCGCAAGGGCATCGCGCACATCCACGGCGCAGTAACCGGCCTTTGCGCCGGCATCCTCCAGGCGCGCAAGCTGAGTGCGGATTTCGCGTCGGGCCAGGAGTTCGGCGTATCGGGCTTCTACCGCTTTGGGTGAACGATCACCTTCAAGTTTGGCGAAGATCGCCTTCTTGATTTCGGCTTCGGAGTTAAGGTCCTGAAGCCATACCGGCTCGCTGTCCGCGAGTTCGCTGCGCCCAAGCAGCACCAGGGTGGGTTTGAATGCGCGGGCGATTTCCAGTGCGGCATCGCCGGTGACGCCGCGTGCGCCGCCCGAAATCATCACCACATCGTCGGCGCCGAGCGGAGGCAGGGCTTTTTTATCCCACGCGGAGGGCAGCGGGTCCTGAACCACGTCAAGTCGCACCTTGTTGCGGCCCGAGAGGCCGACTTCCAGAGGCCCCGCACTGAAAAGTTCGGAGACGATTTCCTCGGCAGCGTCTTCGATCTGGATCGAGTCAGGATTCAAATCGATGGCCTTGCAGTGAACTTCGGGCCACTCGCGGCTTGCAGTCTTCACCAGGCCTGCAAGTCCGCCGCTGATCGCGTCGAACTTGGCGCCCGCTTTGCCGAATCCGAATGCCCCGTCGAGTCGCGACACGGTTGCAAGCAACGAGTGTCCCGGCGCACCGCCGGTTCCGCTGACGCCGGTTTTGCGCAGCGACGGACCTGCAAGCTGGATGAGGCGGAACGCCTGCCTCAAAAATCCTTCTTTGCAGCCGCCCGCGGGGGCCACGATCACCAATGCGGCGGGAAGAGCTCCGCCGTTGCCAAATCCCTTTTGGTTGATGTCGCCCCGAAGGACCGCCAGGCCCTTCGCGCGGAGGCGACCTTCGATTCGCGAGGACAACAACGAACCATCATCGGTGAGCCAGACGAGCGCGCCTTTGGGAAGGCTGAAGATATGGCGTCCATCGTCGGCCAATGCGACAGAACGAATGGTTTGCCGCAACACGGCCGGCGGATTTGCGATTGATGGCGACCCGGAAGGAGCGATTGACGCCGATTGTGCAATTTGCGCCGCAATTTCAGTGACGCGGACAGAGTCCGTCACTCGTGGCTGCACGGCTGCCGCATCGGCGCTGCCGGAATTGCCGGCGAGAAAATCGACAACCTGCCTCAATGTCTGGAGCGAACCGAGTTGTTCCGGTTTGATTTCGGGCGAACCTGGCAGCTGCGTTGCAAGCGAAGCCATGATTTCAACGCGCTTGATCGAGTCGATGCCCAGATCGGAATCCATGCCCATGTCGAGGTTCAGCATCTCGACCGGATATCCGGTCTTGTCGGCGACAATTGCAAGCAGGGTTGCGCTGACGAGTTCGGACCCTGCCGGCGCACTGTGCGTCCGGACACTTGCTGCATGATCCATCGCTGGCCGAACGGGAGTTTCCTGCGCCGCGTCTGCCGGGGAGTTGCCTCCGTTGAGAAAGGCGACAACCTGCTCCAGTGTCTGCAGCGAACCCAGGTGCTCGGGTTTGATTTCAGGTGCATCCGGCAGCAGGCCGCGCACGGATGCCATGATTTCAACCCGCTTGATCGAGTCGATTCCAAGATCCGAATCCATGCCCATGTCGAGGGTCAGCATTTCGACGGGGTAACCGGTCTTGTCTGCAACAACTTTGAGCACCGCTGAACGGATTTTTTCAAGCATGTGACCGCCGGCGCCGGATGCGGTCGACCTGTCCGCGGAGGGCGCCTGAGATGCAGAGCCGACCGGAGTGTCACCGGCCAGAAACGCCACGACCTGCTCCAGTGTCTGCAAAGTGCCCAAATGTTCCGGCTTGATTTCCGGCGCCTGCGGCAGCAATCCTCGCAGGTTGGCCATAATTTCAACGCGCTTGATCGAGTCGATGCCCAGGTCCGAATCCATGCCCATGTCCAGCGTGAGCATTTCAATCGGGTAACCGGTTTTCTCCGAAACCACCTGAAGCACCGCGGTTTCGCAGCGGGAACGGTCCGTCGTGACGGCATTCCCGGCGGGCTGCGCGAACGGCTGGGAAACCATGGCTTTCACTTCGACCGCAGGCATGGGTGCGGCAACATGACCGGGCTGGGCGGCGGCCCGAATGACGGGCGCAGGAGAGGGATTTGCCGGCGCGGCCGGTTGCACCTGAACGGATCGGGCTTCTGCCACAACACCTTGCGTTGCAACGCCGGCCTGCTGCAGAAGCAGGGTCTGGATGGTGCGTCGCGCGGACTCCTGGCCTTCGAGGAATTGCTTGTGCAGTTGGGCGGTCTGTTCCTGCAATTTCTGCAAGGCAAGTATGCCCTCCTGCGCGGCGCGTAAGGCGGCAGGGATGTATTCAGGCATGGTCTGATCCACGGGTGGCAGTGATTGTTGGGCGGTCTGGACGGGGGGCTGTGCAACGGGCTGCATGCTGCGTACTACGGGGGGGCGCTGCGCGCGGGGTGTGCGGTGGTTTGCACCGGTCAGCGGTATGGTCAGGGCCGGCTTTTTTGAACCCGATGCTGTGGTTGCCGGCGCGATTTCCCATTGCGCAAGGTTGACTTCATGGCCCAGCGCGGCCATCCGGCTCAACGCAAACGCGAGGTCATAAATGCCCGAGCGTTTGCCTTTGGATGCGTCCAGGGCAATGGTATGCGCTTCTCGGTCGGACAGTATCGACTGCACCAGGTCGCACAACACATGGCCCGGTCCGATTTCGATGAAGGTGCGGACACCATCATCGTGCATGGCGCGGATCTGCTGAGTGAAGTTGACCGGTCGAACGATTTGTTCGGCGAGGGTTTCCCGTGCCTCTGCGGCGTCCTTCGGGTATTTGCCGCCGCTGGCGTTCGCGTAGACCGGAATCCCGCCCTCGGCGAAATCGATTGATTCAAGGGCTTCGGCAAAGGGCTTGCGTGCATCGGCCACCAGAGGGCTGTGAAAGGCTGCGGATACCGGCAGGACGCGCGAGCGAATGGATCTTGCGGCAAAAGCCTCCGCGGCGGCTTTGATGTTTTCCGTGGGGCCGGCAAGAACCAATTGCTTGGGGGAATTGCGGTTGGCGATGACAAGCGAGCCTTCTTTTTCAAGAAGAAATTTCTGCACGAGCTCTTCGTCGGCCTGAACCGCCAGCATGGATCCCCGGTCGGTGCCGTCCTTGGATGCGGCCATCAGTCGTCCGCGCAATCCGGAAAGACGATGCAGCTCTGGTGCAGAGATGCGGCCGGCGCTGCACAGTGCGGGCAGTTCGCCATAACTGTGGCCGCAGGCGGCCTCCGTACTGACGCCGAAATGATGGAGCACGTTCAGGGCACCCATGCTGACCGCGCCGATCGCCGGTTGTGCAAAAAGGGTGGCGGTCAAGGCTTCTTCCTGCTGCCTGCGCACATCGTCGCTGAACGCGGGATGCGGATAGATGGTGTCGCAGAGCCCGCCCGCCGCAGAACCGGATGCATTTCTCGCGGCATGGTCCGCCATGAAAGCGCGATCGGCTTCGCCCAGCGCCTCAAGCATGCCCGGGAACTGGCATGCAAGGTCCCGCATCATGCCGACATATTGCGAACCCTGGCCCGGAAACAGCGCCCCCACCTTGCCCTGTGCCTTGCCCGATCCGAAGGCAATGCCGGCGGGCGAGGTCCACGAGGTCTTTCCGGGATTGTTTTCCAGCATGGCCAGCGCTGAAGCCCTGAGGCCGGCCCGATCGGTGTCCGTGGTGACGACCATGAGCAGTCGAAAGTTCCCGGAGCGTTGATATTGCTTTCGCGATTCGTGCGCCGCGCGCCTGAAGTCCTGCCACGAGGATTCCGCGGAAAACGCGCGCACCTGCGACTTCAGGTTTTCCAGATCGGTGCCGGCGAAGGCAAGGATTTCCATATCGCCGTCCCAATCGACCTGGCGCTTCTCCGCGCCATGTTCTTCCAGAACACAATGAAAATTGGTGCCGCCGAATCCCAGCGCGCTCACGCCGGCGCGGCGCGGATGCGACGGATGGGAAAGCCAGGGGCGCTTGCTGGTGTTGACGTAAAAGGGGGAACGACCGGGCGCCGCGCCTTCCAGGGGTTGCGTGACCTTGATGGTCGGGGGGATGACTTTCTGGTGAAGCGCCATCGCCGCCTTGATGATGCCCGCGACGCCTGCAGCCGCCTTGGTGTGGCCGATCTGAGATTTCACCGAGCCAAGGGCGCACCAGGCGCCGTCCTGTTCTGCGGTTTGAAACACTTCAGACAGGGAGGACAATTCCGTGGAATCCCCGACTTTGGTGCCGGTGCCATGGGCTTCAATCATGCCGATCGTCTCCGGCGTCACGCCGGAGAGTTCATAGGCGCGCTGCAACGCCAGTTTCTGTCCATCCGCGCGCGGCGCGTAGATGGCACTGCTGCGTCCGTCGCTCGACGATGCGGTGCCCTTGAGCACCGCGAATATGCGGTCACCGTCGCGTTCGGCGTCCTCCAGGCGCTTGAGTACCAGCATGCCCAACCCTTCGCCCAGGATGGTTCCATCGCAATCTCGATCGAACGGCTTGGCATCCCCCGGTGGGCGACAGCGCCGGCGTCTTGGAAAAGCACATGTACATGAAGATGTCGTTGAAGGTGTCGACACCCCCGGTGATCACCATGTCCGAACGGCCGGCGGCAAGTTCAAGGCTGGCCAAATGAATCGCCGCGAGCGAACTTGCGCAGGCGGCGTCGACGACGCAGTTTGTTCCGCCCAGATCCAGGCGGCTGGCGATGCGGCCCGCGGCCACATTGCCCAACAAACCCGGAAAGGAGTTTTCCTGCCAGCCGACATAGGAATCCGAAATCCGCTGCACCACGTCTTCGGCGGTTTCGGAATCCACGCCCGCATCCTTTAACGCACGACGCCAGTGCGGATGACCAAGGCGTGCCCCGAGTGGAATCACCAGTTCCAGAGCGCCAGTGACGCCCAGGATGACGCTGGTGCGATCGCGATCGAATTCGCGCCCGGCTGTGCTGCCGGCCGCGTACCCTGCATTGACCAGGGCCTGGTACGCGCCCACAAGGCTCAGGAGCTGCGTCGTGTCGGTGGCTTCGACGTCCTTGGGTGCAATACCGAAATCCATGGGGTTGAACTGCACCGGAGATAGAAAGCCGCCGCGCTGCGCGTAGGTCTGGTCCGCAGCCTTGGGGTCGGCATTGAAATAGTCCGCGACATTCCAGTGCGAGCCCGCGGGAATGGGCGTGATCGCATCAACGCCATTCTTGATATTCGCCCAATAGGCCTGCAGGCCGTCCGCCTTCGGGAACAGGCAGCTCATACCGACGATGGCGAGAGGACAGGTGTTTTTGTTCATGCGCGATTCTGAATTCAGGGCTTGTTTATTGAATGGCATCCAGCTCCAGAGGATGCCAGCCAGCCAGGCTTTCTGGCAAGCGAATCCCCTGGGAAAAAAGGTTCTGCAGGCGCAACGTCACCGCAGCGCCCTGCAGCAGGTTTCTCGCAACGACAACGACTCCGCGGTTATCCGGTTGCTCGAGGAAGCTGCCTCGCGTCCATTCATTGAAAGCCCCCATTGCCGGGCCGCACCAGACCTGGTAATCCATGGCTCGCGTCGATTCTCCCGCATTGGCCCAGCGGGAACTCAATCCAAGGTAGCTTCGAAAAACCAGGGCCATCTTGTGTTTCGGATCGCGTTCGGCGCGTTCCACCTGGGCGGGATCGCGCTTCTTAAAAAATTCCAGCGTGCTTTGCCAGGCATCCTCGACGGTTGTGCGAAGCAATTGTTTTTCAACGAAAGTTCTGTCGGCTGCAGGCAAGGCTTCCAGGCCGGGAAACGCCCGATACAATTCAAAAAGCTTTGCCGCGCGCATGGCAAACATTGTACCGCGCTTGAGCACCTGAACCCGGACGCCCATCTCGAACATATCGGCTGCCGGCGCCATGGCGGTATCGGCCTGTTCCGCCTGCGAGAGCATCTTGCGCACGGCGTCGCAGCTGCCGGATTCGACGCAGGCCTGATTGATCGAACCTGTGACGACATACGCCGCGCCCATGGCAAATGCCGCCGCCAGCGCCGCGGGTGTGGACATGCCGCCGGCGGCCCCCACGCGCAGGCGCTGCGCGTAACCTTGTTGAGCCTGTATCCGGTCACGCAGCGCAAGCAGGCTTGGCAGCAAAGTGACCAGGGGTCGATTGTCCGTGTGGCCGCCGGAATCCGCCTCTGTGGTCACGTCCTGCGCCATGGGGACCATTGCCGCAAGACGCGCCTGCTCCCCGGTAATCTCGCCCGAACGCACGAGTTCCTGCAGCATTTCCTCTGGTGGCGGTGAAAAGAACTGGGTTGCGACCTCCACCCGCGAAACCTTGGCGATGATGTGATTGGGCGTGACAACTTGCCCGTTACCGTCCCGCCGGATTCCGGCCACCCGGTAGCGCACCACGGGCAGCGTGAGGCGGAGGTACGCAGAGGCCTCGACCAGCCTTATCCCGCGGCGCAGGTAAAGGCTGACCAGCGCGTTTTCCAGATCCGGCTCGTTGGGGCTGTGGATGAGATTGAATCCAAAGGGGGTGCCGTTGGATGCGCGGGTCAGTTCGTCGATGGCTTCTTCGACACGGGCCAGACTCAAACCTGCCGCGCCGAAAAATCCCAGCATGCCCGCGCCGCCCATGGCCGCAACGAGACGTGTCGAGGCTATGCCATTGGCCATGGCGCCGGCCACATAGCCATAGCGCAGACCGTGATCCTGCCGAAAACCGGGATCTCCGAGGCTTTCCGGTCGGAGTGCCGGGGCATAAGCCCTGAGCGGATAGGCGCCTGCGGGTGCGCCAGCAGAGTCGAAATCGAGGGTTCCGCCGCTCGCCGCTGCTAGGGATCCGCTTTTTTCAACCAGAACGACCCGTTCCCCCAGATTTGTGATCGCGAGCCGCAATGCGGCTTCCCCTTCGGAAGGTTGCAAGGTGCCGGGACGCCACCAGCCTGCGACCTGCGCGCCCGCATCCTGAGAAGGCATCGTTTTGGGGGACGAAACGGGCACTATTCCGCGCTGGTTCATGTATCGCAAGTCATTGGAAAATAGATTAATTCCGGCAAATCCGGGTCAGCCTCGAATTATCGCCGACATCGGGCGCGGCGGGTATTTTCACTCTGTGCCGCTGCTGCGGGGCATCCGATATGCATGCGCTTTCAATCGCAGAAGTCATATACAATTCAACACGTTGCTGCACTTTTCGCAATGTTTGAGCTGGTTTTCCCATTTTCTTCCTTTGAATCTCCCATGCTGGTCACACGCGGTACATCGCGCACAGGGTACGCTCCGGTTGCGCTGACGATCGGCAACTTTGACGGTGTTCACACAGGGCATAAGGCCATCCTTGAGCGCCTCGCGCTGGAGGCCGGCGCGCGCCGGTTGCAAAGTTGCGTGATGACGTTCGAGCCCCATCCCCGCGAATTCTTCGGTCGCATCCAGGGAAAGCCGGCCATGGCGCCGACGCGGCTGAGTTCCCTGCGAGAAAAAATCGGACTGCTGGCCGCAAACGGCGTGGAGCGCATTCACGTTCAACGGTTTTCAAGCGCATTTGCAGCGCTGACGCCTGAGCAGTTCGTCTCCGGGCTGCTTCACCGGGGTTTGTCCGCCCGCTGGATTCTGATTGGGGATGATTTCTGCTTTGGCGCAAAAAGGGCCGGAAATTTCGAATTGCTGTGCCGTCTTGGCGCAAACCTCGGCATGGAGGTCGAAGCGATCGGAACCGTGGCGCTGAACGGAATCCGGGTTTCTTCCGGCGCCGTGCGCGATGCGCTCGCGAGCGGTGACCTGCCGCGCGCGAGCCTTCTGCTCGGGCGTACCTACAGCATCAGTGGCCGTGTGGTTCATGGCGACGGATTCGGGCGGCAACTGGGATTTGCCACGGCCAACGTCCAGATGCAGCACAACCGGCCGCCCCTGATGGGTATTTTTGCCGTCAGGATGCACGGTGTCGGCGACAATCCCATTCCCGGCGTTGCGAGCCTTGGCGTGCGTCCCACCGTGAAGAGCGAGGGTGCCGCAGTGTTGGAGGTCCACCTTTTTGATTTTGCGGGAGATCTCTATGGCAGGCACGTGCGAGTGGAGTTTCTGCACAAGATCCGCGATGAGGAAAAATATCCGGATACCGAGACATTGCGCGTGCAGATCGGGCGCGACTGCGAAGCGGCGCGCAGCTTACTGATGGAAAGCGGAACGAATGGCTGAGCCCAAAAACGATTATCGAAAGACGCTGAACCTGCCGGATACGCCGTTTCCCATGCGGGGGGACCTTGCCAAACGCGAGCCCCAATGGGTGAGCGAATGGGAGGAAAAAGGCATTTACGCGAAGCTGCGTGCGTCGCGTCGCGGCAAGCCCAAGTTTGTACTGCATGATGGTCCGCCCTATGCCAATGGCGACATCCACATCGGCCATGCGGTCAACAAGATTCTCAAGGACATCATCACCAAATCGCGGGCGATGGCGGGCTTCGACGCGGTCTATGTGCCCGGATGGGATTGCCACGGTATGCCCATCGAGGTGCAGATCGAGAAGACCCACGGCAAAAACATCCCCGTCGAGAAAACCCAGGCCTATTGCCGCGCCTACGCCGGCGAGCAGATTGAATCGCAGATGCGCGATTTCAAGAGGCTGGGAGTCCTCGGCGATTGGGCGCATCCCTACCGGACCATGGATTTCGGCAATGAGGCGAATGAAATTCGTGCCCTCGCAGGGCTGCTGGCAAAGGGCTATGTCTTTCGCGGCCTGAAGCCGGTCAACTGGTGTTTCGATTGTGGCTCGGCCCTCGCCGAGGCGGAGGTCGAATATGCCGACCGTCGCGATCCCGCCATTGATGTCGGATTCGAATTTGCCGAGCCGGAAAAACTGGCGGCGGCATTTGGCCTTGCGAAGCTGCCGTCCGGCAAGGGCTGGGCCGTGATCTGGACCACTACGCCCTGGACGATTCCGGCGAATCAGGCGCTCAACGTTCACCCGGAATTCGACTACCAACTGGTGGCGACGCCGCGCGGGCTGCTGATACTCGCTGCCGATTTGCGCGAGGCCTGCCTCGCTCGGTTCGGTCTGACCGGAGAAGTGGTTGCAAGCTGCAAGGGCGCGGCCCTTGAGCGCATCGCCTTTCGTCATCCCTTTTATGACCGCCTGTCGCCGGTGTTCCTGGGCGACTATGTGACGCTGGAGCAGGGCACCGGGATCGTGCACAGCGCGCCGGCCTACGGTATCGAGGATTTTCAATCCTGCCGGCGCTATGGCATGAAGGACGCCGAGATCCTCACCCCGGTGATGGGTGATGGCCGCTATGCGCCCTCACTGGAGTTCTTTGGCGGACTGAACATCTGGAAAGCCAATCCGGAGGTCGTGAAGAAGATCGACTCCAGCGGCAATCTGTTCAGTTCGGTCAATTTCGAACACAGCTACATGCATTGCTGGCGCCACAAGACACCCATCATCTATCGCGCCACCACCCAGTGGTTCGCCGGCATGGACGATGTGCCGGGCTTCAATGGCGTGAAGCCGGCGGAATCGTTGCGAAAGGCGGCTTTGCGCGGGGTGGACAGCACACAGTTCTATCCGGCCTGGGGCAAGGCGAGGCTGCAGGGCATGATTGCGAACCGTCCCGACTGGACGCTGTCGCGCCAGCGCCAGTGGGGCGTTCCCATGCCGTTTTTCGTGCACCGGGAAACCGGCGCGCTGCATCCGGATAGCGTGGCACTCACCGAGCAGGTCGCGAAGCGCGTCGAGAAGGAGGGGATCGAAGCGTGGCAGCACATCACGCCTGAGGAATTGCTCGGGGCGGATGCGGCGCAATACGAAAAGGCCAGGGACACGCTGGATGTCTGGTTTGATTCCGGCGCAACCCAGGCCACGGTTCTGGGCGGTCCGGACGGTGAAAAGCTGGGCCTCGGAAGCCATGGAGCAGACCTCCAATTTCCCGCCGACCTGTATCTGGAAGGTTCGGACCAGCATCGCGGCTGGTTTCATTCCTCCCTCCTGGTGTCCTCGATGATGTGGGGCGTGCCGCCCTACAAGGCCCTGCTCACGCACGGCTTCGTGGTGGATGGCCAGGGTCGGAAGATGTCCAAATCGATGGGCAACGTGGTCGCGCCGCAAAAGGTCGCCGACACCCTGGGCGCGGAAATCCTGCGCTTGTGGACGGCGGCCACCGATTATTCGGGCGAGCTCTCGATCTCCGATGAAATTCTCAAGCGGGTGGTGGAGGGATACCGGCGCATACGCAACACCCTGCGGTTCCTGCTGGCCAACACCTCGGACTTTGATTCCGCAACGCAGATGCTGCCGGTTTCCGAGTGGCTGGAAATAGATCGTTACGCTCTTGCCCTGACGCACGAAATGCAAAGAGCGATCATTGCCGACTACGAACGCTATGAATTCCATCCGCTGGTCGCAAGGATGCAGACCTTCTGCTCCGAGGATCTGGGATCGTTCTATCTGGACATCCTGAAAGACCGCCTGTACACCACCCGCGCGGATTCCCGGGAAAGGCGCGCGGCGCAAAGCGCGCTGTACCACATCTCGCAAAGCTTGCTGAAACTGATGGCGCCGATCCTGTCCTTTACCGCGGAGGAGGCATGGCGTTCGACCGGTGGCGCCAGTGAGAGCATCTTCATGGAAACCTGGCATGCGCTTCCGCCAATCGATGGTGAGCAGGAACTGCTGGCGCGTTGGGGGGCGATACGTGCCGCCCGTGGCGATGTGCAAAGGAAGCTGGAATCGCTGCGCGAGGCGGGCAGCATCGGATCTTCGCTGCAGGCCGAGGTGACCCTCAGGGCACCCGCAAAAACGCAGGCGTTGCTGGCATCGCTGGGCGACGATCTTAGATTCGTACTGATCACCTCCAAAGCCGAGGTCGGTCCCCACGAGTCCGGCGATGAAATGGCCGTCGAAGCGGTTGCCAGTCCCCACGCAAAATGCCAGCGATGCTGGCACTGGCGGGCGGAAGTGGGCGCGGATGCGGCGCATCCCGGTTTGTGCGGCAGGTGCCTCGCAAATCTCTTTGGCGCTGGCGAGCCGAGAAGGTTTGCGTGAGCCGGACCGCTGACATCGCGCGCCGGCTCGCGCCCTGGCTGGCGATTTCGTTATGCATTGCCCTTCTGGACCAGGGCACCAAGCTGTGGATCGAATCCCTGTTCCAGCGGGGAGAGCGCCTTCCGGTAACCGGTTTTTTCAATATCGTGCTCGTGTACAACACGGGGGCGGCATTCAGCTTCCTGTCGGATGCGGCCGGCTGGCAGCGCTACGTCCTCATTGCAATCGCAATCGCGGCGGCGGCGCTGATAGCCGGACTTCTCGCGCAGTCCACGGCAAGGGGGCTGTATCGCTGGGCCCTGGTGCTGATTCTCGGTGGCGCGCTGGGTAATCTGTGGGACCGCATCACCATGGGTGAGGTTGTGGATTTTTTGGATTTTTACGTCGCCGGCTGGCATTGGCCTGCGTTCAATCTCGCCGATTCCGCGATCTGCGTCGGTGCGGCATTTCTGATCGTCGACGGCATATGGGGTAAAAAGCCATGAGTGGCATGGAAGTGCTCCTTGCAAATCCGCGCGGCTTTTGCGCCGGAGTCGAGCGCGCCATCCGGATTGTCGAGCGCGCCATCGAATTGCACGGAGCACCCATCTACGTCCGCCACGAGATCGTGCACAACAAATTCGTGGTGGAAGACCTCAGGCAGAAGGGCGCCGTGTTCGTTGACGAACTGGACGAGGTGCCGGCGGGTGGCACGGTGATATTTTCCGCGCACGGGGTGTCGCGCGCGGTGAAGCAGGAGGCGGAGTCGCGTGGACTGAAAGTGTTCGATGCCACCTGTCCGCTGGTCACCAAGGTTCATTTCGAGGTGTCCAAGATGCGCGCCGAAGGCCGCGAAATCGTCATGATCGGCCACCGGGGCCACCCCGAGTCCGAAGGCACCATGGGGCAGTCCGACAGCGGCATGCACCTGATACAGGGCGCTGATGAGGTCGCCTCGCTCAGCGTGACTGATCCGGAAAAACTCGCCTATGTGACGCAAACCACGCTGTCGGTGGATGACGCCGCAATCATCGTCGAGGCCCTCAAGCGCCGTTTTCCGAAAATCGTCGGTCCGAAAAAAGACGACATCTGCTATGCAACGCAGAACCGCCAGGATGCCGTGAAATTCATCGCACCGCAGGCCGATCTCGTGATTGTTGTCGGCTCGCCCAATTCCTCAAACTCCAACCGGTTGCGAGAAGTTGCGCAGAACCGCGGCACGGAATCCCATATGGTGGACAGCGCGAAAGATCTCGATCCCGAGTGGTTGCGGGGCCGGCGGCGTGTTGGCGTCACCGCCGGCGCTTCGGCGCCGGAAGTGCTGGTGCAGGAAGTCATTGCGCGTCTCATGGAGCTGGGGGCCGTCAAGGTGACGCAATTGAAAGGCATCGACGAAAACGTGACTTTTCCATTGCCCAAAGGGCTGGGCGTATCCGCCTAGGATTGCGGCGGCGCAGGCGCGGGAGCGCATGCGGGCCTCATCAAGTCCACATGCGAAGCGCCTGTCGGAACGCCTGCTCGAGCGGCGGGCGCATGTAGGGCAGAAACACAACCAGCAGCAGCATGCCGGTGGCCAGTGTCAGCGGGAACCCCACGCTGAACAAACTCAACTGTGGCGCCGCGCGGGCCATCACTCCCAGGGACAGGTTCACGAGGAGCATGGTGCACAGCACCGGCAGCGCGATCTGCAGGCCCAGGGAAAACAGGTTGGTCCCAAGGAGCGCGAGATGGCTCCAGCTGAACTGGGCGAGCGAACCTTTTCCCACCGGCACCACGCTGAAACTGTCGACGAGCGCCGAGAGGAGGAGCAGATGGCCGTCGATGGACAGGAACAGCAGCGTGGCAATCATGCCCAGGAAGCTGCCGACCAGCGGGCTTTGACTGCTGTTTTGCGGGTCCACGAAGGTCGCGAAGGATAGGCCCATCTGCAGTCCTATCATGTCGCCTGCGAGTTCCACGGCGGCAAACACGATTTGCAGCGAAAACCCTATTGCCACGCCGACCAGAATCTGTTCCGCGACAAGCCACCAGCCCGCCGCGCCGAATACGGCAACGACAGGCTCGGGAAGGGCGGGTGCGATCACCAGGGTCATGGCGAGCGCGGCGGCGATCTTGACCTGTGCGGGGATCGTCTGATGCGCGAATACGGGCGCGGACATCAGCAAGGCCATGATCCGGATCAGAGGCCAGAGGTACTGGCCCAGCATCGATTCGATCTGGCCCATGGTGATGGAAATCATGCGGCTTTGTCCGTAGTTGTTTCACTTTGACGGGGGATATACAAGTTGGTGGAGTTCTCTTGTTGGTTGCCCTTTCAGTTCACCACGTGCACGATGCCGGTAAGAATCCGGGACATGTAATCGGTGAGCATGGCCAGCATCCACGGCCCGGCGATGATCATCACGGCAAAGATGGCGATGAGCTTCGGTATGAACGAAAGCGTCATTTCGTTGATCTGCGTGGCGGCCTGCACCACGCTGACTGCAAGGCCCACCGCCAGCGCCGTCAGCAGCAGCGGCGCGGATATGAGCATGGCGATATAAACGGCCTCCTGGCCGATGACCATGACCTCCTGGGGCGTCATTGCCGTTTCTCCGCATCGTGGGTCATGCTCCGAAACTTCCCGCGAGCGATCCCAGCAGCAAGTTCCATCCATCGACCAGCACGAACAGCATCAGCTTGAAGGGCAGCGAAATCAGCACCGGTGACAGCATCATCATGCCCATCGACATGAGCACGCTCGCCACCACCATGTCGATGATGAGAAAAGGGATGAAGATCATGAAACCTATCTGGAAAGCGGTCTTCAGCTCGCTGGTGACAAAGGCGGGCACCACGACCCGAAACGGCACATCCTCCGGCGTGTTGACTCCCTCCTGGCCCGAGAGTCGTATGAACAGGGCCAGGTCCGGTTCGCGGGTCTGCTTGAGCATGAAGGTTCTCAGGGGGGGCGTCCCCCGCTCGAGCGCCTGGTTGAAACTGATCTTGCGTTCCGAGAGCGGTTGGTAGGCGTCGACGTAAATGCGATCAAAAACCGGTCCCATGATGAAGGCGGTCAGGAACAGGGCCATGCCCACCAGCACCTGATTGGGCGGTGTTGACTGGGTGCCCAGGGCGTGACGCAGCAGCGCGAGCACGATGATGATCCGGGTAAAGCTGGTCATCAGCAGCATGACCGCGGGCAGAAAACTGAGCGCTGTCAGGATGAGCAGCGTCTGCACCGGAACGGAATAGACCTGGCCGCCGCCGGGGGCCGGCGCCGAGTTCAGCGACAGCGCTTCCTGTCCGAACGCGGGCCATGAGACCAGCAGGGCTGCGAGAGCCGCAAGGCCGATGAAAAACCCGTGGTCAGCGCGCTTCATCTCGGCCCATGGCGCGGGATAGCAGCGCCTGAAAATCAAATTTTCCCGGCGTCAAGATCGACGCGGGCAGTTCGCCGCGCGGGAGGGTGTGCAATGGTGTGATGTTGCTCGCCGTGACACCAAGGATCAGCCACGTGTCACCGACTTCGACCGCGACAATGCGCTCGCGCGGCCCAAGCGAAGTGCTGGCGACCGTCCGGAACAGGGGCGACTGTCCGCCGGGCGTGCGCGCCATGCGTCCAAAAGCCCATGCCAGGGCGCCGATCACGGCAACCACAATGGCCAGACCCATGAGCATCTGCACCAGGCCCGCCATGGGCGAAGGCCCCTGCGACTCGGCCGCCGCGGCGGCCCCCGAAACCGCGAGCATCATGAGGATGATCCAGGACTTTCGCATCATCGATTCAGCCGTCTGACGCGCTCCGAAGGCGTGACGATGTCGGTCAGGCGGATGCCGAATTTTTCGTTCACCACGACCACTTCGCCCTGTGCAATCAGGCATCCGTTGACAAGGACGTCCATCGGTTCACCGGCCAGCCCTTCGAGTTCCACGACCGAGCCTTGCGCAAGCTGAAGCACCTGCTTGATGGCGATGCGCGTGCGTCCGAGTTCCACCGTGAGCTTTACCGGGATATCGAGAATCATGTCGATATCCTGCGTGCTCGTCGCTCCGGACTGGGCGCCAAAATTCTCGAAGGCCGGTTTGGTCAAGGGCATCGCCCGGGTTGCTGCGTCTGCGGCGGGCTTCACCTGCTCGGCCATGGCGGCCGCCCAGTCGTCGCTTGATACTTCTTCGGCGGTTTCGTTACTCATGCGTCAGTCTCCCAACATGTTGTCTTGTGGCGGTATGGCGAGGAATTTGTCCACCTTCAGCGCCAGCTTTCCGTTGCGGGTGCCGTAAGCACATTCGAACATGGGCACGCCGTCGATTTCAGCGGTGACCCTGTCCTGGGCTTCGAAGGTGATGACGTCGCCCGCCTTCATCGAAACCAGTTGCTTGATGGTGGTTGGAATCTGCGCAAAATCGGCGACCAGCGTCACCTCGGCCAGTTGCACCTGGCGCGACAGCATTCGCGTCCAGCGCCGGTCGGGTTCCGCGTTGTCGCCCTGCACCGATCCGTACAATGCGTCGCGGATGGGTTCCAGGGTCGAGTAGGGGATGCAGATGCTGATGGATCCGGTCACGGAACCGAGTTCTATGCGAAAGCTCGACACCACCACCACTTCGCTTGGCGTCGCGATGCTGGCGAATTGCGTGTGCATCTCCGAGCGCACGAACTCGAAAGTCAGCGGGTGCACCGGCGCCCAGGATTTCTGATAATTCTCGGTCACGACGTCGAGCAGATTGCGGATGATGCGGTATTCGGTCTGGCTGAATTCGCGGCCTTCAACCCGGGTGTGGTAGCGACCGTCGCCGCCGAACATGCTGTCGACGATGGAGAACACCAGTGTCGGTTCAAAGACAAACAGGCTGTTGCCCCTGAGCGGGCGCAACTGCATGATGTTCAGATTCGTTGGGACAACAAGGTTGCGGATGAATTCCGAGAACTTCTGGACCTTGATCGCCTCTACGGCAATTTCCGGATTGCGGCGCACGAGATTGAAGATGCCTATCCTCAAGAGCCGGGCGAACCGGTCGTTAATGATTTCAAGGGTGGGCATCCGCCCGCGTACGATCCGCTCCTGGGTGGCAAGGTCGTAGTTGCGAGGCTCCTTGGACGGAGCAGGTTGTTCCTCGGATGTCGTATCGCCCGAAACGCCTTTGAGCAATGCGTCGACTTCGTCCTGTGAAAGAATATCCGCTGGCATGTCGAAGCGCCTTCGTTACTGGTTGACGGATCTACTGAATGACGAAAGCCGAAAAATGCACGGTTTCGATGCCTTCCTGGACCGCGGGCTCGGTAACCGCTTCCTTGGCCTGCGCAACCAGTTCTCCCATCAGGGTGGTCTTGCCCTCCGGGGATGCCAGTTCATTCGCGTTCTTGCTGGCCAGCAGCAGGAGGATCCTGCTGCGCAATATCGGCATGTTCAGCTTCATGGCGTCGGCATCGTGCGCGGTGTGCACCTCATAGGTGACCCCGATCTGGAGGTAGTGCTCGCGATCCGCCAGGTTCACCGTGAAATTATCGAGGGGAACAAAAACGGGTGCCGGCTTCTTCTTCACCTCGGCTTCCGGCGCATGGGACGCCTGGCTCTTCATGTAGAACCAGACTCCGCCGCCGCTGGCCGCGGCACCGAGCACCAGGCAAATTACGAGAATCAGCCTGCCTTTTCCGGCCGCGGCCGGCTTGGCCGGTGCGGCGGTTTCGCTGGGTCCTGGTTTGCTGTCTTTTGCCATGTGTATTCAGCCCTGGGAAATTCCGCGAAGGTGCGCGTCGACAGGTGAATTATCTGGGCCGCAAATGCCGGGTGATCCCGCGATCAGCCATGCCTTTTGCCTTCATTTTCAGTCTCATTGACTGTGCGCCCGGAGCGGGGTGGGTTCAGGCGAATGTGTCGATCAAGCCCTCGAGCCGGCGCTGCGGTGCCATCGTGATCTGTGTCTCGGTGACCCCGGGTTCGGCTTGCGACGAGGTGCGGCCGGCATTGCTGTGGGCCTGCCGGTGCGTATCCCCTGACGGTCGGTCACTGTTCACCGAGGTGCTGTCCAGATTCACGCCGGATTCCGCGAGCACCTCGCGCAGGCGCGGCATGGCGTCTTCAATCGCGCGCCGCGTATCTTCGTGGCTTGCCGTGAATACGATGTTGGTCTGCTGGTCGACCGTGACAATCCGGATTTCAATCGGTCCCAGTTCGGGGGGGTGCACTCGCATTTCAGCCGACTGGACGCGCTCACCGACCAGCACGTTGACCTGGGCTGCAAAACCCTCGCGCCAGACAGGGCTTGATGGATGCGCCCGCAGTTCCAGTTCGCGTGCGGCGGGTTCGACGGCAACGGGGGACTGCGCCTGCGCGAGGACGGCTGGCGCCGCGGACGTTCCGACTGATGGGAGTTCGGGGGCTTGCGCGGCAATCGGAATGGAAGTGCCCTCCGGTGGAACCGAAGCCGGCAGGAAGGAGTGGGCGTTTGGCGAAGCGCCCTCGATGGCCATTGAAAAGCCTGCCGCCGGCAATTCGCCTTCCTTTGAGGGAGTGCCGGCCGGGCCTTGCGCCGTCGCGCCCCGGCTTTCCAGGCTCGTGGCTGCGCCGGTTGAAGATTTGTCGCCGTTCCGGGTCGGACGAATGGCATCGCCGAGGGTGGGAGCGGGTTCTGGTTTGCCAGGGGGTGTTGCAGAAATATTTTGTAAAACAATGGGTTGCATGACCGTCGGGGAGGTTTCATTGTCCGGCGTGCTCGCTGTCACTGTCGTGGCATCCGGCGTTTCCGCTTTCGCCGGGGTGCTTGTTCCGGGCTGCGAATCAAGCGGAACCGCAGGGATCGTGGGGGTTGAATTGGCAACCGCAGGCTTGTCGACGTCACTGTCGGCGGTGGAAGCCTTCAGAGCCTTTTCTGTTTTGGATTCCTGCGCGGAACCGGAAGCAGGGTGCCCCCGCGACTTGAGCATGTCCGCGTACAGCATCTGAAACGGATTTTTCGGCGATGCATCCGCCTTGATCGACGCCATCCCTTTTCCGTTGGTTGCGGGCGCGATGGGCAATACGTTGGCTGTGACTGAAATGCTCATTTGTCGGTCCTTGTCTTTGATGTTCCTGAAAGCCTCATCAACCCGCCTGGGACATGCCGCGCATGAGACGTTGCGCGCTGATTTCATCCTGGAGCTTTTGCTGGGCGCGGTTCATGCCCACACGCGCCTGCGCAAATCTTCGCCCCGAAAGATTCTCGAGCGATTTGAGCCGCCTCTGTGCCAGTTCCCATTCCTTCCTGGCTTCGGCGAGGTGTTCTCGCAGCGATTCCATGTCGGCTTCGTGCGCGTCCATGGTTACTTTCAGCTTCGCCAGGAAGTCGTGGAAATTTGCCATGCGCGTGGCGTCGGCCTGATAAATCGAACGCTGGCGGGTCTGGTACTCCGACCAGTAGCCCGACAGCAGGCCCCGCTTGGTTTCCGCCTGTGCGACCAGGCGCTGCGCGTTCCCCATTTTTCGCGCGGCCTCATCGCAGGCCGAGCGCGCGATGCCAATGAGCGGGGTGAGTGCGTCGATGTTTGCCATGATTGTCCTTGCAGTGTTCGCTTTTCAGAGGCGTTTATCTGGAGACGGTGTCCGGATCGGTCTGTATCAGTTCGAGCAGCGACGCACGGCTGCCTGGAAAATCGGCTTTTTCGCCAAGATCCTGTTGCAGCAGGCGGTCCATTCCCGGCCGCAGCGCAATGGCTTCGTCGAGAACCGGGTCGGCGCCCGCCACATACGCTCCCACCGAAATGAGGTCCCGCGCCTTCTGCATGCGCGAGTAGAGTTGCTTCATCCGCCGCGCCGCGTGAAGGTGTTCGGGCGAGGCGATGGAGTGCATGACCCTGCTGATGGATTGCTCCACGTCGATGGCCGGGTAGTGGCCCTGTTCGGCCAGTTCCCTTGACAGCACGATATGCCCGTCGAGTATCGCCCGCGCGGCATCCGCGATCGGATCCTGCTGATCGTCGCCTTCGGTCAGCACGGTGTAGAAGGCCGTGATCGAACCGTGCCCTGCGACCCCGTTGCCGGCGCGTTCCACCAGTTGCGGCAGGCGCGCGAATACTGATGGCGGATATCCCTTGGTGGCCGGCGGCTCGCCGATGGCGAGCGCAATCTCACGCTGCGCCATGGCAAAGCGCGTCAGCGAATCCATGATGAGCAGGACATGCCGTCCTTCGTCGCGAAAGTGCTCTGCGACCGCTGCCGCGTAAATGGCGCCCTGCAGGCGATGCAGGGGCGGGGTATCTGCCGGCGCGGCGATCACGACCGATCGCGCAAGCCCGCTTTTTCCGAGTATCTGCTCGATGAACTCCTTCACCTCGCGGCCGCGCTCTCCGATCAGGCCGACGACGATGACCTCTGCGCTGGTGTACCGGGCCATCATCCCCAGCAGCACGCTCTTGCCCACGCCGCTGCCGGCAAACAGGCCCATGCGCTGGCCGCGTCCGACGGTGAGCAGCGCATTGATGGACCGCACGCCCACGTCCAGCACCTGATTGATCGGCTCACGGTCGATCGGGTTGACCGGACGGCTTGAAAGCGGAATCGTTTCGCTGCAATTGACCGGCCCCAACTGGTCCAGGGGATTGCCGGCGCCGTCGATCACGCGGCCGAGCAGCGGCCTGCCCACAGGCAGGCGCCGCGTTCTGTCCTCGGCGCGCCGCCACGGGTGGCTGGTCTCGCCGAATCGCGGCACATTGCTCGCCGGTTCGAGCGCGATCACCGATGCGCCGGGGCGAAGTCCGCGGATATCCGACGAGGGCATCAGAAACAGGTGTTCCCCTGAAAAGCCGACCACTTCGGCCTCCGCCTGCTGGCCGCTCTCCTGCACGATCATGCAGGTGCTGCCCACCGGAAGCGAAAGTCCCGTTGCTTCCATCACCAGGCCCGCCACCCTCACCAGCCGTCCGCGGGTTTTCAACATGGGTGCCGTGCGCACGTGTTCGCTGCAATACGTTAGGTACTGCCGCGTCGGCTCGATGAGAAGCTCAGTCCTGGATGGGTTTGACATTTTCTTCTCCCAGTGCGGCCAGCACGCCGGCCCAACGCGTTTCCAGGGTGGCGTCCACATCGCCGCAAGGGGCGATGATCTTGCAGCCTCCCGGCGCAAGTCGCCCGTCTTCGACGATCCGCCACTGGATCCGGGACAGCTCTCCACCGATCGCGCGATCGACCCGCCGTGCGTCCTCGGGATGAAGGATCAGCTGGGCGTGTTGCGTGCCCTGCGGAAGTCCCGCCATGGCTTCCTCGACCATCTGGATGATGCCGTCGGGATTGACCGACAGTTCACGACCCACCACCTGTCGCGCAATGGTCAGCGCCAGTTGGAGCGTGTCGCGGGCCGTCTGTTCTCCCAGGGAGCGTAGCTCGCAGCCGATGGCATCGAGCAATGCCGCGAGCTGGCGCGCCTGGGAGGCCGCAAGCTGGGCGCCGGCCGCCTCACCGGCCCGTTTGCCTTCCTCGAACCCGTCGGCGAACCGCGTCGTGTCGGGTTGAACCTGCGTGTGGTTGACTTCGGAAAACGACACCGGCTCCCAGCGTCGGACTCCTTCGGGAATGTCGGCGCGCGCATTGCCATCAAATAAACCCATCGTCGCCTCCTCCGCCACCCAGCATGATCTGGCCTTCCTCTGCAAGGCGCCTGGCTATCTTCAGCACTTCCTTCTGTTCGGCCTCCACCTCGGAGACGCGCACCGGGCCCTTGGATTCCAGATCCTCGCGCATCATCTCCGCGGCGCGGGTGGACATGTTCTTGAAAATCTTCTCGCGCATCGGTTCGGTGGCCCCCTTCAGGGCAACGATCAGCGATTCGGACTGGACTTCGCGCAGCACCATCTGGATGGCCCTGTCCTCGAGGTCCAGGAGGTTTTCGAACACGAACATTTCATCCAGGATCTTCTGCGCCAGTTCCGCGTCCTGCTCGCGTATTGATTCGACGGTGGCGGTCTCCACCGAGGATCCGACAAAATTGAGTATGTCCGCCGCGGCGCGCACGCCGCCCAGGGCGGCTTTCTTGATGTGTTCGTTGCCGGTGAGAAGCTTTGCCAGGACATCGTTCAGCTCGCGCAGCGCCGATGGCTGGATGCCGTCAAGTGTGGCGATTCGCAGCATGACGTCGGTGCGCAACCGTTCGGTGAACAGTTTGACGATGCCGGCGGCCTGATCGCCCTCCAGATGCACGAGTATCGAGGCGATGATCTGGGGATGCTCGTTCTGGATCAGTTCGGCCACCGTGGCCGCGTCCATCCATTTGAGGCCCTGTATGCCGCTGGTATCGCGGACCTGCACGATCCGGTCGATCAGCAGGTTAGCCTTGTCGTCGCCCAGCGCCTTTGAAATCACGTTGCGCACGTATTCATCGGAATTGGCGGACAGGGACACCTGCTGTCCCGCCTCACTGGCGAAGTTTTCCATGACCGCGTCAACCTGCTCGCGCGTGACGTTCTCCAGCCGTGCCATGGCCTGTCCGACTTTCTGGACCTCCTTGGGCGACAGGTGCTTGAAGACCTCGGCGGCATGTTCCTCGCCGATCGACAGCAGCAGGATTGCGCTGCTGGTCAGTCCGTCCGGGGCGGCTTGGTTCATTCCTTGGACACCCAGTTACGTACCACGTTGGCGACGGCCTTCGGATCCTGGCGGGCCAGTGCGCGGGCGACGTCCTGCCCGCTTTCGGGCAATGCCTTGTCAAGCGTCGATGCCGACTGGGCCTCCAGTTGCGGCACGACGCTTGCCGTCGCGAGGGATTCGTTGACCTGCCTGAAGAACGGTCGTACGACGCCGAGCAGGAGATACAGGATCATTGCCGCAATGCCAAGACTTTTGGCGACATCCTTGGCGAGGGCAATGTTTTCCGGCTGCTGCCACAGCGGTATTTCTGGAACGGCTTCGCGCTCCTCGATATTGAACGGCGCGTTGGCGACATTGACCGAGTCGCCGCGAGTGGTATTGAAGCCCATGGCCTCCTTGGTGAGCGCGGTCAACTGGGTCATTTCATCGGCTGAAAGCGCTGTCAGGGTCGATTTGCCTTCGGCGTCAACCGTCTTGCGGTGATTGATGACGACGGCGGCGGACAGTCTCTTGACCATGCCCACCGGTTGCTTGATGTGGCGCACGGTGCGATCGAGTTCGTAACTGGTGGCCGATTCCTTGCGGCCGCCCGCCGAGTTCAGTCCGGCGGCCGCGGCCGGCGTGCCTTGCGCACCCGGTTGATTCGATGCCGCTCCCGGCACACCCTGCGCGCCAGGCGTGCTGGTGCCGCCGGTTTCATTGAGCTGCTGGTTGCGAATGGCGGCGGCATCCGGTGTCTGGTTGGGGCGGTAGGTTTCCGCGGTCGACTCGGTTTGCGAGAAATCGATCTCCGCGGTCACCTGGGCGTGGATATTGCCGCGACCGACCACCGGCTCCAGGATCTCCTCGATGCGTTTTGCATGGTTGGCCTCGATCTGCTGCACGAATGCGAGCTGCGCCGGGTCCAGATTGATGTCCGAATCGTTGCGGGCGCTCAGCAGATTGCCGGCCTGGTCAAGGACGCTCACGCCGCGCGGGTTGAGTTCCGGAACGCTGCTTGAAATCAGGTGAACGATGCCGGCAACCTGGGAGCGATCAAGGGTGCGTCCGGGGTGAAGGCTGAGCAGCACCGAGGCCGTGGGCTTGTTCTGTTCCCGCAGGAAAACTGAAGGTTTGGGTATGGCCAGGTGCACGCGGGCGCCCTGAACCGCGGCCAGTGATTCGATCGAGCGCGCCAGTTCGCCCTCAAGGGCGCGCTGGTAGTTGATCTGCTCCTGGAACTGGGTCAGGCCGAATTTCTGTGTGTCCATTGATTCGAATCCGACCGCCGAGCCCTTGGGCAGGCCCTGGGAGGCGATGCGCAGCCGCACGTCATTGACCTGCGAGGCCGGCACCATGATGGCGCCGCCGCTTTCGGAGAACTTGTAGGGAATGTTCATGGTGTTGAGCGAGGCGATGATGGCGCCGCCGTCCCGGTCGGAAAGATTTCCGTACAGCACCCGGTAATCGGGCGAACTTCCCCACAGCCAGCTGGCCACGCCGATCGCTGCAACGGCGGCAAACCCGGTGAGCAGCGAGAGCTTTTCACGGATCGGCAACTGCGTGAAGGCATTGAGGATGTTCGCGGAATTGGATGCCATGACCACCTACGCTAAGTTGAATGTCAGACGGGAGGTTGCTTTCTGCGGCACCGTTTCAGCCCTTGCGGGCCCCCCGGAAACGCGACCGCTGGAATCGAATCAACATTCCCGATCGCCGGTTCGAATCGAATTATCCCGATAGACCGGCGCTCCAAAGGCGAAAACAACCGTGCGTTTGCATCGCAATTCGGGCTCAGTGATTCCGTCCGAGCGATTTAAGCTGGGTCCCTGAAATTGTTCTCGGAGCAGATCATGAACAAGGTGGAACTGGGCAATCTTTATGCGCTGCTTGCGCCGGTTGCTCCCGGCAAGGCGGCCGCGGCCGGCGCGGACAAGGCGGACTTCGGAAAAATCCTGGACAAGACGCTCGCAGAGGTCAGCGCGGAGCAGAACCGCTCGGACAAACTGCAGGATCGTTTTCAGATGGGGGATCCCGCCGTGAGCCTGGAGGAAACCATGCTCTCCATTCAAACCGCGAATGTTTCCTTCCAGTCGCTGGTCCAGGTCAGAAACCGAATGGTCTCCGCCTACCACGACATCATGAACATGCAGATTTGACCGCATTGCCAGGGGCCGTCATCGCGGCCAGGCGCCGGATCAATCGCCGGAATTCCCTTTTTTCGGTTTCCTGCTAGCGCATTTTGCGTTCGCGATCGACCTTGTTGACGTAGCGCTGCACCAGCGTTGCCATTGCCGCAGGCATGTCCACGAACTGGCATCCCAGCCGGTGCCGGCGGATCGCACCTTTGCTGGCGTCCGAAATATGGCAGACGATCAGCTTGCATTCCAGGCTGCCTTCACCGGGTAATTCCAGGGTGAATTGTTCCAGGCTGGCGCCGGGTTCAATGCGGAGTTCGTCCGGGTTCATGGTCAGGGCCAGTCCGCCGCAGCCGATTTCCACAACCGTCAATTCCACGACCTTCGATTTGGCGGCCGCTTCCGGTGCCAGCGGTTCCGGCGGGACCGGACGGGCGACAGTGCATTTCAGCGGTTTGGCGATTGGCGTCGGGATGCGGAAGTAGTTGCGCCGCTGCAATCGCAATACCGAATCCGGAAGCCGCAGACGGAACGCGGGTGACCCCTCAAAGGTCGTGCTTTCGGCCCGGGTGGCGTTGAACTGCACCTTGACACTGTCGACGAAGGCCACGCCGATGATGCGTTGCGAATCGGTGAGGCGCTTGTTCAGTTGCTTGTCCGGACCGGCGTCAAACACCATCTCCTCGAACTCCGGGTTGACCGAGAGCAGGGTGGTCAGTATGAACTCGTCACCATGGTTGAAATACAGGGTCATCAGCACGCGCTGCGCCTGGATAGCACGCAGAACCGCGAGAATTTCCACCCGTGAATAAACCTGGAACCGCTCCATGTCAACGGACTCTATTTCCGGTTTCGCAGACAGGGTCTTGAGCATGGCTATCCTTTCCTGAAATCAGACAATCCCGCCTCGGTCCGGTAAAGCCAGGCGAGCAGTTCCGCGACCACCACATAGAGCGCGGGGGGGACGTGCTGGTCGAGGTCGACATGCATCAGCATGGCCACCAGCTCCTGCGATTCATGGACATAGACGCCGGCCTCGCGAGCCCGCCGGATGATTTCAGCAGCGACCAGCCCGCCGCCCTTTGCAACCACGCGCGGGGCCGAGTCGCCCGGCCGGTAGGCGAGCGCGACGGCGTTGCGAAAGTCCTGGCTAGCCTGCTGCATTGGAATTCACCGAAAAATTCGCTATCCGTACGCCCTGCGCTGCAAGCGCATCCAGCAGGTCTGACCGTTTTTGCTGGATCGTCCTCGCCGCGCCCGCGTCTTTCGTGTTGAGCGTGAGCGTGACATCCTTGTGCTGAAGGGAGACCGTGGCGTCAATGCCGCCCAGTTGCGGCAGGGACAGCCGCAGGCGCGCCGTCCATGGGGCCTGGTCCGCCGGACGGTCCCCGGCGTTATTCTGTTCGGGTCGCATCTCCAGGCTGGCGCTTTGTCCCGGCCACACGTCGCCCCGCCAGACCAGCACGGGATTCTCGATAAGATCCAGCTGGCGGCGCACCAGCGGTTCGAGGCTTTCCGCTACGGGCGATCCCGGCACCGC
>CAIUKQ010000239.1 GCA_903899705.1 uncultured beta proteobacterium | reverse complement strand
TGGGTCTTCGCGTAAGAGTGTGGGTGATTTTGGGTCATTTTAGAGGGCTGGGAGCATGCAAGTGAGAATTTTGAGCCGTAAGTATTCTTGGTCTCGCAGTCCATACGCACGTCGCTGGATGACACGAATCTTGTTATTCAAACCTTCTACGAAGCCGAGCGAAACTTTATTCTCGGGTTTGCAATAAGCGGCGATTCCATCCCAATGTCGATCAATCATCTTGGCGAATTTCTCGTAAGGCTCCAGTCGCTGCCATTTCAGGCTGGCGCACCAGTTCTCGAAGAATCGCCGCGCCCAGGCTTCGCTTTGGTAGTCCCAGAGTTGGCCGAAGATCTCCTTGAGCATATATGCGGTGTTCAAGCGCTTGTTGGCCGCCAGCAGAGTCTTGAGGGACTGCCTGCCCTCAAGGGTGAGATTCTCGCGGTGCGACAGCAGCGTGTATTTCTGCCCTTTGATGAAACTGCGGTCACGGCCGCTGAGCCGCGCGTATTCACTTTTTCGTACCAAGTCCAACGCCTTTCCCAAGTGGCTCATGATGTGAAACTTGTCAAAGAGGATCGCTGCTTGCGGCGCGTGTGCCTTGGTCGCATTGCGAAACGGTTTCCACATGTCCATCACCGCCAAGCGAATGGCAGTGCTTTTCTTCCTGCCAAGCCACTGGTAGAACATCGCCATACTGGCCTCGGAGCGATCCTCGCCACCGAACCATATGGGGCGATGGCGAATCAGGTCGCTCACCACGATGCGATAAGTGTGGCCTTTGCGAATGGAGATCTCGTCGATGCCAATGGCCTTGGGTCCTGGCGTACCTGCTTTCGCAATCTGCGCATGCATGTACTGCATTTCGAGTTCCTTGACCGCATGCCAATCCAAATCCAATTCCTTGGCAACATCCTTGATCGTGGCACTCCTGCAACGCCGCCCCACGTAGAAAGAAAATCGCTTGGTATAAAAGGGGTTGTCGGCCAGAAACGCCAGATGCTCGCGCTTCACTTGGCCACAACTCTTGCACAGCACGCGTCGCACTTCAAACTCGAGATAAACGCGGCTGTCAGCGCTGGACAGATCGCGAACCAGCCGCGTACTGCGGTCGTACCAGCCCGTGTGCATGCGACCACAGGCCCCACAGGCGTTTTTTTTGAACGACGCACAAGAGTGATGACACGCGCCTTCGGATCACCAAAGACACCGCGCACCGTATGTAGCGGACGAAAACCTTGGAACGCATATGCATCCCACAGCCGCCGCTTTCGCTTGAATGAATTTGCCATCCAAACATCATGACAAGTTTTAGCAACATTGAAAATGCCGAAGAACCTGCATCCATGCGGGTTTCAGGCATATTTGAACGTTAATTTACCCACACCAAGTCGCGAAGACCCAAAGATTTAATTGGATACGAAGGCAAGCCCCATTGTGCATCCCCACCGCAGAGGGAAGCTTGTCAAGATGCCCTCATTTGCCGGACTTGATCAACGCCTCCCTGATCTTGGGGAATTCAGCCCTTGATGCCGGGCATGTCGAAATTGAGCGACTTGAGGTCCGCAAACAAACCGTCAAGTTGCACCTGGGTGTTTTCGATCAGAGGGGGCCGCACCGTGCTCCATTCCGGATCATCCGAAAACTTCGCGACAATGGCCTTGAGGGCCGGAATCATCGGCACCTTTTGCACCGCCATGCGCGTGGCGGTGATCCCCGCCTGCAGCTTGTCGGCGTCAGCGGACTGCCAGTTGCGGTAGACCTTATCGATGGCTGCCGGGTTGACGTTGCCGGTGGCGGTGATGCAGCCGACGCCGCCATGGCGCATGTTGTCCAGGAGGAAAGTCTCGCTGCCTGCAAACACGTCAAAGCCGGACTTGGCGAAGGCGTCGAGCACCGCCTTGGTGTTGTTCCAGTCACCCGAGGAATCCTTGATACCGGCGATGCTTTTCGGATGCGCCTTGAGCAGGCGCTCGATCAGACCGAGCGTGATGGGCACGCTGGACACCGGCGGGATGTGATAGAGGTACAACTGCAGGCGGTCGTCGGCGACGCGCTGCACGATCTCGGAGAAATTCCGGAACAGGCCCTCATCCGAAACGCCCTTGTAATAGAACGGTGGCAGCATCAGCACGCCGGCGCAGCCGAGCTTCACCGCGTGTGCGGTGAGTACGACCGAGTCAGACAAGGCCGAGCAGCCGGTGCCGGGCATCAACTTGGACGCGGGCACGCCGGCTTCGACCAGCGCCTCGAGCAGCATCACGCGCTCATCCACCGACAGTGAATTGGCCTCGCTGTTGGTGCCGAACACCGCAAGGCCGGAGCAGCCGTGGGCGAGCAGCCATTTGCAATGCCGCACAAAGCGATCGGCGTCGGGTGCGAGATCACGGGTGAAAGGGGTGACGACGGGCGATAGGACGCCCTTGATGCGCTGGTTCATGCGAAGTACTCCTGTTTCTGAAAATTGAAAAGCGCGGCGGCGCGGCCGGCGCGCTCAGTCCTTGCGTTGCAGAAAAT
>CAIUKQ010000238.1 GCA_903899705.1 uncultured beta proteobacterium | reverse complement strand
CCCGTCCAACCCGGCGCTGCCTCGTAACCCGCCACCACTTCGCCGATGGTCGGAATGTCGCCCATGGGCGCGTACCGCTGGGCGTTGGTGATGGCAAGAATTTTTATCTTCCCGGCTTTCCAGGGCGGTATCACCTGGTTGGAGATCGCGTAGGTGATCGGAATCTGGCCTCCGATGGCATCCTGCAGCGCCTGCGCGATCGACTTGTAGGGCACGTGCACGAGATCGATCCCGGCATTGACCTTCAGCAGTTCGGTGGCGAGGTGCGAAGGCGACCCGACACCGGAACTGCCGTAGCTGACCTTGCCGGGATTGGCCCGGGCATATTCGATCAGTTCCTTGAGTGAATTCACCGGAAAGGTGCTGCTTGCCACCATGTAGGTCACCGAATCGACCACACTGGTGATCGGGGTGAAGTCATTGACCGGATGGAAAGGCGTGCTCTTCGCAAGGAACAGGCGTTGCACATGGGTGCCGGAAATGCTGGAGAGCAGCGTGTATCCGTCCGGCGCAGCATGCGCCACGCGCTCCGCGGCGACCACGCCCCCGGCTCCGGCGATGTTCTCGATCAACACCGGCTGCCCGAGGTTCTCAGCAAAGCCATTCGAGAAAATGCGAATGAAAAGATCGCCGCTGCTGCCAGCCGCAAAGATGCTGAGAAATCTTACAGGCTTGACCGGATAGGACTGCGCGATGGCGCCGCCCATGCAGAAGCACAGGACAAGCGACGCGAACCGCGTGCTGCGGGAAATGCATTTCATGGTGCCCCTCCGGAACCGGCAATCGTGCCGCTGAGTATAATTTGAACGGATGCGCGGGGTGCCATCATAACGGCTCCGCATCGGCGGTTGCCCAGTCCGAATCACACTTGGAGTCCGATCATGACATTTTCCGAATCCGTGAGCACCTGTCTGAAGAAATACGCGGAGTTCGGCGGCAGGGCCAGCCGCCCGGAATACTGGTGGTTCACGCTGTTTTGCATCGTGGTGCCGACGATCATTGGACTGGCCAGCGACACGGTTGGCACGATCGTTTTCCTCGCCCTGCTCCTCCCGCAAATCACCGCGGGCACGCGCCGCCTGCACGATGTCGACAAATCGGGGTGGCTGCTACTGGTCGGACTCATTCCCCTGATCGGCCAGTTGATCGTACTTTACTGGTGCGTCCTGGCGGGGACTGCGGGGGACAACGAATTCGGCCCGCCCGAGACCACCGACTAGCCAATCAGATCAATCAGCCGGTCCGTTTGCAAGTCCTGCTCCATCGCATCGGCCAGCCGGTTGATGCTGGCCTCGCGCAGCGCGCCGTAGTCCATCGGTTGCGGTTTCACGAGTCCTGCCCAACCCAGCAACGCTGCGCAGGCCTCCGGTTCGTCGAACAGGCCATGAAGATAGGACACCAGAATCTGGCCATCCTCCGACAATGCCCCATCAGTATTGCCATCCTCGAAACGAACCGCGGGTAGTTCCAGCGCCGGACCCGTGGTGATGCCCATGTGAATTTCATAGCCACTGACGGCCGCGCCTGAACCCAAGAGGCGTCCACGAACCTGACGCAATTGCTTTTCCGCGTCCAGCGTCGTCTCGAAATCAAGCAGGCCCATGCCGGGCCGGCTGCCCGGTGACCCCTCCAGCCCGCGAGGATCGTGAAGCATGCGGCCCAACATCTGCATGCCGCCGCAGATGCCAATCAGTTTGCCGCCGTAGCGCAGGTGCCGGCGGATCTCCGCAACCCGGCCTTCGCGCTCCAGCCAGTCAAGATCCGCACGCACGCTCTTGGAACCCGGAAGGATGATGAGGTCGGCCGGAGGCAGCGACGTCCCCGGACCGATGAAGCGCAGGTCCACCTGCGGGTGCGCGCGCAGCACGTCGAAATCCGTGTGGTTGCTGATGCGCGGAAACACCGGCACCGCCACGCGCAACCGGTCTCCCTCCACCCGCTCCGCCTGCTCGGTTTTGATCGCGTCCTCGGCGTCCAGGTGCAGGCCCTGCAAATACGGCAGAACACCGAACACCGGTTTGCCGGTTTTTTTCTCCAGCCATTCGAGCCCCGGATCGAGCAGCGTCTTGTCTCCTCGAAAGCGATTGATGATGAAACCCTTGATCCGATTCTGCTCCGAGGCCGAGAGGCAATCCAGGGTGCCGACGAAATGCGCGAACACCCCGCCGCGGTCAATGTCGGCCACCAGCACCACCGGGCAATCAACCGCCTCGGCGAAACCCATGTTGGCGATGTCGCGATCGCGCAGATTCACCTCAGCCGGACTGCCCGCCCCTTCGACCAGCACGCACTGATATTGCGCCCGCAAGCGCGCATAGGATTCCAGCACCGCCGCCATCGCACGCGGCTTGTACTCGTGATAAGCGCGCGCGTCCAT
>CAIUKQ010000237.1 GCA_903899705.1 uncultured beta proteobacterium | reverse complement strand
GGTGATCTTCATCAACCAGATCCGCATGAAGATCGGCGTGATGTTCGGCAATCCGGAAACCACCACCGGCGGCAATGCCCTCAAGTTCTACGCTTCGGTGCGCCTGGATATTCGCCGCATCGGTGCCATCAAGAAAAATGACGAGGTGGTCGGCTCCGAAACCCGCGTCAAGGTGGTGAAGAACAAGGTCGCGCCACCCTTCCGCGAGGCGATTTTCGACATTCTCTACGGCAAGGGTATTTCCCGCGAAGGCGAAATCCTGGAGCTGGGCGTGAACGCGGACATCGTCGAGAAATCCGGCGCCTGGTATGGCTACAACAAGGAGCGTATCGGCCAGGGCAAGGACAACGCCCGCGAGTTCCTCGAGGAGCATGAGGCCATGGCCGTGGAAATCGAGAACCGCATCCGCGAGAAGCTGGGCGTGCGCAGCGCCGCAGTGCATTCGGTCGGTGTGGAAGCCTCCTAGCGTAGCGCGATGTTGAGTGGGGACGGAAGCGCGCGGTGGTGAAACACACCCCGTCGCTGCGCGACCGGGCGCTGCGCTATCTTGCGCAGCGCGAACACAGCCGCGCCGAGCTTGTCCGCAAGCTCGGTCCCCACGCGGAATCCGAGGAAGAGCTTAATGCGGTTCTCGACAAGCTGGCGGAGAACCGCCACTTGTCCGATGAGCGCTATGCCGATGCGCGCTCGCATTTGCTCGCCAAGAAATATGGCTCTGCGAGAATTCTTCATGACCTGAAATCGCGCGGTGTCGACGCCGAACTGGCCAAACAGACTGCGGCGATTGCCCGTGACGGAGACCTCGAGCGTGCCCGCGACATCTGGCGGCGCAAGTTCCGCGGACCGCCCGCAAATTCTGAAGACCGCGCGCGCCACATGCGATTCCTCCAGTCGCGCGGATTTTCCTTTGAGGTCATTCGCGCCGTGCTCGAAGGCCACGGCGAAGACGACGAATAACCGCGACTGAACCGGCGGTTATTCTTTCGGCGATCGATTTTCGGCAGAACCTGTAAATCCCTGCGAAGTGCCGCCTCGAATTGGACTTCGGTTTACACAGTTACCCGTGCGGCTTATGCGTACCCTATTCAGGAATTACGTCAGCCCAGGCCCGTAAAATAAAATAACTCATTGTATAAATTGAATATTTCTGTTTAATCGCGATGGCGATGGCGCCTCTTCGTGGTCATTCTAGATCATGGCGTTCGAGTAAAGGTATTGGCCATCAGCTTCTAAATTCGATGTCAGCAATATGGTGTAAGATTTTGAAAAATTAACATAAATTAACATAACTGTAGAAATGGCCTTAATAAAAACAGGCTTGGCTTTGTGCGTCGCGGCATTTTTTTCCGCCGCTGCGCTGGCACAAGCCGAACCCCAGTCCGACAGCCAGCCGCCTCAGGCCGAGGAGACGGAGCACTTCGACATCGAGCGGTTTGAGATCGAAGGCAATTCGCTGCTTGGCGAAAACGAAATTGAAGCGCTGCTCAGGGAACTGACAGGCAAGCAGCGCGAATATGGCGATGTGCAACGCGCGCTGGAACTGCTGGAGAACCGCTACAAGGAAAAGGGCTACGCCGCCGTGCAGGTGTACGTGCCTGAACAGGAACTTGGCAAAGGCATTGTCACGATCAAGGTGATCGAAGCGAGCATCCGCCGTGTGCGCGTGCAGGGCAATGAAATTTATTCCGAGGAAAGCATACGCCGTGCGATGCCGGCAGTTCGCGAAGGCGGCTTCCCCAATGCCGTGGCGTTTTCTCAGAACGTACAACTCGCCAACGAAAATCCCGCGCGACAGGTTAACGTCGTCATGAAGGGCACCGACGAGGAGGGGCTGGTGGATCTCGACATCAACGTCGAGGAATCCGATCCGATGCGCTACACGTTGTCGCTGGACAACACCGGCAACGGCCAGACCGGCCAGCATCGACTGGGTGTGGGCCTGAGCTACGCCAACCTCTGGGGACTGGATCATGTGCTCAGCCTAAACTACGGCACCTCGATCGAGAAGCCCAGCCAGGTGGCCATCTACAGTCTGGGTTACCGCGTTCCGTTGTATGCCCTTGGTGATTCGATCGATGTGATCGTTGCTAAATCCGATGTCAATGCGGGCACCAGTCCGACTGTTGCGGGGCCGCTCAATTTTGCCGGCAAGGGCGACATCTACGGCCTTCGATACAACCTTCTATTGCCGCGTAGCGGGGAGTTTTCGCACCGCGTTGTATTCGGCTTTGATCTGAAAGCCTTCCAGAACAATTGCACCATCGCCGGAGCGGCAGTGTGCGGATCCTCGGGCCAGGACATCACCTCGCGCCCCGTGTCGGTCACTTATTCCGGCAGCTGGGCCAGGCCCGGCGAGCAATCGGACTTTTCACTCAACTACACGCAGAATATTCCCGGTGCCGGCATGGGTAGCTCGAGGGAGTTCGCTCTTGCACGCCCCAGCCCGTCGGGCGGATCGGGTGCATCGGCGAATTTTTCATTGGTCAAGGCCACTGCGAGTCATTTTCAGTCACTGCCCGAGGATTGGCAGATGCGGATCGCCGGAAATGCGCAGTACAGCCGTCAGTCGCTGATTTCCGGCGAGCAATTCGGCATCGCAGGATCAACCGCCGTGCGTGGTTTTTCCGAGCGCGAAGTGGCGCGCGACACCGGCTATTACGCGAACTTCGAGCTCTATACACCCAATGTCGCGCCGGGCCTGGGCTACAAGGAAGCGAGCATGCGCGTGGTTGGGTACTACGACCTGGGTTGGGCAATCAACAATCCGCTTCAAGGCGAGGAAAAACAGCGCTCTGCCATTGCCAGCGTCGGTGCAGGCATTCGCTTCGCGGTGCAGAAGAACTTCAACTGGCGTTTTGATTTCGCCCAGGTTGTCGATCAGGGTGGCTCCAAGGCCCGTGGGGCCCGAAAAGCGGCGTTTGCACTTTCTTATGGTTTTTGAGGAATAAGTCACACGTTTGTCGCGTCCCGACCGATTAATCCTTGACCCGATTTGACCTGACCGGACAATCAGGGATTGGTAGGTCAAAGGTGCGGATTTACGCTGAAATCCGCGCGAAATGGCGATGCGCAAACAGGCCCACGCGGGAGGATGTTTGGAAGTGATACGAAAAGTTGGTTGGCAACCGAAACAAAAGGCGCTGGTTGCGCTGGTTGCCGCGTGTTTTGCGTTGCCGGAGGTGTATGCGAACCCGGTGGGCCCGCAGGTGGTCAACGGGCAGGCAAGTGTTGTCGCGAACGGCACGACGCTGTCGATCACGAACACTCCCGGTGCGGTCATCAACTGGCAGGGGTTCTCGATCAATGCCAATGAGACCACCAGGTTCATCCAGCAAAGCGCGGCCTCCAGTGTTCTGAACCGGGTGGTGACCCCGGACCCGTCGGTGATCCTGGGCGCGCTGCAATCCAATGGGCGGGTGTTCCTGATCAACCCCGCCGGAGTTTTGGTGGGCGCGGGGGCACGCATCGATGTGGGCGGCTTTGTCGCCTCGACGCTGAATATCACGAACGCCGACTTTGCCGCCGGAAAGATGAATTTCCAGGGCCAGCCCGGTGCGGGCAACGTGATCAACAAGGGCAACATCACCACGCCGGTGGGCGGGTATGTGTACCTGGTGGGAACAAACGTCACCAATGAAGGCGTGATCCAGACCCCGCAGGGGGAGACCATTCTGGCCGCGGGCAACAGCGTGCGGCTGATTGCCCGATGGACGGATATTCCTCAAGGCCACGAAATCGGTGTCGGTGGAGCGGGGCAGCCGCATCAGTGTGGATGGGGAGCGAGGCGGCAAGATCGAGGTGAGCGCGCAGCAGGGTGATGTGCGCGTGGAGACCAACAGCGTGGTGAGTGCCGTGGGCAGCACGGGCACCGGCGGCACG
>CAIUKQ010000236.1 GCA_903899705.1 uncultured beta proteobacterium | reverse complement strand
GTGGGGCGCGAGTTCCAGCGAGGCCTGTTTCACCAGATTGATGACGGCAGCCTTGGTGGCGGCGTAGCCATAGCCCACCATGCGGTCCGCCCTGAGGCCTGCGATGGACGCGGTGACGATGATGCGCCCGCTCTGCCGGGGTTTCATGTGTGACGCCGCGGCACGGATGGTTTCGAAGACGCTGGTGAGATTGACCTTCAGAACCCGTTCCCAGAGGTCTTCCGGAACATTTGCCATCTCGCCCGCCGGTTGCCTGTAGCTCGGGCCGCTGCTGATGCCGGCGTTGGCAAAGACGATGTCGAGGCGGCCGCTTGTTTGAGCAAATCCATCGATGGCCGCACGCAGTGCCTGCGTATCGCCGACGTCGACCGTAATCGGCGTCACCCTTGCACCAGTGGCAGTCAGCCGCTTTGCGGCAGCATCAAGGCCTGGGGCATCGATATCCAGCATGGCGACATGCGCGCCGTTTTCCGCGAGCACTTCGCAATAGGCGAGACCGAGGCCGCTTGCAGCGCCGGTGACCACTGCGGTCAGCCCGGCGACATCAAACAGCTGTGAGGCCTTCACCGAACCGCTTCCTCAGGCTGCAGTCAGCAGTCGCGTGGTGGCTCCATCCCGACCCAGGATCAGGTTGGCCGCGCCGTGCCACGGGCCGTCGGCCAGTTCCAGTTGCACCGTGACAACGGCAAGCGCCCCGGGCGGCAGGCTGCGTATCGAATGATTGCCACCCGTGCCGCCATAGGCGATGGGTGAGAGCGGCGCGCCGCCGATGCAGGACTCGATGGACCATGCAGTTAGCTTGCCGGTAAGCCCGGCCGTTGCAGGACCGGCCGCGAGATTGCCGGCGTCGAGCGCGAGCACTGCTTTATCAAACCATTGTTGCGCCGCGCCCCAGCTTGCCGGTGGTTTCGCGGCCATGCAGCGCACCGTGCGCACCCAGACGCTCTTGTAACCCAGGGACACGCTGATGACATGGCGCGCACCCAGGCGAGCGTCGCCTTCGAGGCGCTGCAGTACGCCGCTGGTGTCAAGATCCGGTGCAACCTTCAGATGCACTTCCTCGGCGCCGTCCAGGCGCGCCGATGAATCAATGGCGGAGAGAATCTGCGAAGCCTGCCTCGCGCCCGGAGGCATTGCCGCATAGGCCTTTGCCGCCATCGTCAGTGCCTTCCTTGCAAGGCCGATTTCGCTGTCGTCGGGAGGCTGGCGCAATGCCGCGAACTGCGCGCTGAAATCCACCAGTGCGGGACCGAATCCGGCTTCGTCGAACGCTTCGGCGATGGGCCAGGGAAGCTCGTCAAGTTCGATCAGGCCGATCCTTGCGCCGCCGGTGGCGAGGGTCGGGATGCGTTCCTTCAACATGTCGATCACGCCCTTGCCGAGATTGGGCGTCATGATGACATCGCCCACGCGGGCGACTTCGCGTATCCAGGGCTCGACGCGCTTGGAGAACGCCGCCAGCATCATCGGCAACCCGGTGGGGAACACCACCACCAGTCCATCGTTCCAGTAGGGTACGAAATGGGTGTACCAGCTCACCGCATTGGGCCTCGCGAACGAGGTGTAGGCGATGACGGCATCCAGCTTTTCTGTTTGCATCACGTCCTGCGTGCGGGTGACGCGCAGTGCCATGGCCGCGTCCGGCACTTCTTCCTTTGACCAGCCGATGAGTCCCCTGCGCATGGTCAGTGCCCCGATACCGAGAAGAGTTGGCGAGGGGTTTTGGTCAGCACCTCGCAGCCGTTTTTCGTGACGATGATGGAATCGCCGAGCACGAAGTAGCCGACTTCCGGGTTGTAGGTATTGGGGTGCACCACCAGCGTCATGTTTTCCTCGATCACCATTTCGACATCTTCAAGAATTGCGGGGCGGGCATCGGTATAAAGACCCAGTCCATGGCCGCGCACGCGCGTGTAGGCCGAGGTCACGTATTCGCCGAGGCCGTATTTGCGGAACACATCGTTT
>CAIUKQ010000235.1 GCA_903899705.1 uncultured beta proteobacterium | reverse complement strand
CAGCGGCGGAGCGCGCAACTCTTGAAATGGACTGGCGCGGCTACATGACCCACGTGGCGGCTGGTAATAGTGGGGTGGTGCGGCTAGAGTTTTCCTAACTTACAAAAACTCGATGGGGGGGCGCCTATGCGTCGTTTCTTAAGCGCCTTGACCGGTCTGTATTTCCTGCTGACGCCGACACTCGGCATCGCGGCACCGTCTGCCAATCCAAACGTCACCGAATTCAATGGCGCCGTCGTGGCCCAGAAATTTCCGCCGCCGGTGGAAGCGCTCAACGGTATGGTGGTGAGCTCCAGCCATTACGCAAGTCAGGTTGGAGCCGACATTCTCAAGGCAGGTGGCAACGCCGTCGACGCGGCGGTGGCGGTTGGCTATGCGCAGGCTGTAACGCATTCCTCCGCTGGCAATATTGGCGGCGGCGGATTCGCCACGATCCATCTCGCCAATGGCAAGGACACATTTATCAACTTTCGTGAGAAAGCTCCGGAAGCCGCCAAGTCCACTATGTATCAGGATGCCAAGGGCGACGTGATCCCCGGCCTCTCCACCCGTGGCCATCTGGCGGTTGGCGTGCCTGGCTCGGTGATGGGCATGGAACGGATGCTGAAGGAATATGGCACCATGACCCGCGCTCAGGTGATGGCGCCGGCGATCAAGCTCGCCGAAGATGGCTATGTGCTACGGGATAGCGATGCGGGCGCCTTTAGCAATGCCAAGAACTTTGTGGACCAGCCCAATGTCGCGGCCATTTTCCTCAACAATGGCCGGCCCTGGAAAGCCGGCGATCGCTTCGTTCAGAAGCGGCTTGCTGCAACGCTGAGGGAGATTTCGGCGCAGGGGCCCGATGTTTTCTACAAAGGCGACATCGCGGAGCGCGTGGTCACGGCGTCCAAGGCCAATGGCGGCATCCTCACGATGAGCGATTTTGCCGATTACACCGCCACAGAAAGCGCGCCGCTCTACTGCATCTATCGCGGTTTTCGGATCATCTCCTCGCCCCCGCCGTCGTCCGGTGGAGCTTCTATGTGCGAGATACTCAACATCCTGTCCGGCTATCCGATGAACAAGATGTCGGCGCATTCCGCCAAGAGCGTGCATTTGATGGTGGAAGCGATGCGCCACGCCTATGTCGACCGGAATTTCTCACTGGGCGATCCCACCTTCATCAAAAATCCCATCGAAAAACTTTTGTCGAATAATCATGCAGCCGGCATTCGGGCCAAGATCGACCCCGTCAACCCGACGCCGTCATCGGAAATCAGTACTGGCGCAGTGCTGCATGAAAATAACGAGACCACACATTATTCCGTAGTCGACAAGGACGGCAACGCCGTTTCCGTCACCTATACCCTCAATGGCGGCTTTGGGGCGCAAGTGATTGCGGGAGATACGGGCTTTTTCCTGAACGACGAGATGGATGACTTCACTTCCAAGGTCGGCGCGCCCAACATGTTTGGTTTGGTTCAGGGCGAAAATAACTCGATCCAGCCCGGCAAGCGTCCACTCTCCTCTATGGCTCCAACCATCATTACCAAGAATGGCCAGGTCTTCATGGTGACGGGCAGTCCGGGCGGTTCACGCATCATTACCATCACGCTTGAATCTATCCTCAACGTGATCGACCACAACATGGACCTGAAGGCCGCAGTGGACACGCCGCGCATCCACCACCAGTGGATGCCCGACACCGTCTATGTCGAACCCAATGCTATAACGCCTTCCGTGAAGAAGGAGCTGGAAGCAGCTGGTTATAATTTCACCGAGAACAGAAGCTGGGGCTCTGTCGAAGCTATTATGGTCGGCATCAAAAACGGAAAACGCGTGCTCTATGGCGCCAATGATGACCGCGATCTCCCTAGTGCCGCCGTTGGCTACTAAGTAATCACTATATGCAGGACGCACGGGCAGCGTGGGCTACGCCCTGCGCTTGCCCGTGATCTGACGGGTGATTTGTACCAGTGCGATAGAGAGACTGTGGCATTGAAAGTCCTCTGACCTGACAGGCTTTTTGTATCAAGGCAATTTCTATCAATTCTATTGTTACAAAAAGACCCGGTCAGGTCATGGTTTGTGATGCTGAGAGATCGAATTGCAGCGCACGCGCCGGCATCGAATCAGGATGTGAACCTCATCAAAGCTATCGTTCGTGCGAACAAGTGGTTTGCGATGCTGAGAGATGGTGACGTTGCGTCCATCTCAGACATCGCAAGGTCCGAGAAGCTGCAACGTTCTTATGTGAGCGCGCTGGTGCCGTTTGCCTTCCTAGCACCGGACATTACCCAGGCT
>CAIUKQ010000234.1 GCA_903899705.1 uncultured beta proteobacterium | reverse complement strand
CGGCATTTGTTCGGAACTTTCCGGAAGACATAAAAATTGGCAATAAACCATTCGGGTGGCGCATGTTGCCCGAGATTCGCAACCCCCGATGGTTGATTGATACATTGGATTGTGACAACTGCAACAACAATGTGCCTTAAGAGTGCCTGACTGCCAAAATTCCCGAAAATCAGGTCCACCACCAACCGGACCTTGCCGCAGCGCCTCCATCAAGAGCTACTATCCACGTGTTGCAGAGTCCGGATCGTAAAAGCGAGGAATTCGACATGAACATCGCGGTATTGTTGAAATTCAGGGGCCTCTGGCTATCGTGCATTTCACTGCTTCTTGGTGCCTGCGCCGCCCAGATCGTTCCCGGCGCGAGCACCGAATCCGATGTCCTCGCATCGTTTGGCAAACCGGTCGATGCGCGACAGATTGAAGGCGGAAAGCGGGAACTTGACTACCCCCGGGGACCAAGGGGGCGCGAGACATGGCGTGTCACCCTCTCCGCTGAAGGCAGCGTGGTTTCCGTCGCGCAACTCCTTGAGGAAGCCAATTTCGCGCGCCTGAAGCCTGGCATGTCGAAAGACGAAGTCGATCACGAGATGGGCCGGCATTTTTTCGTCGCGGACTTTCCCGGCAACAGGGAGGAAGTCTGGAGCTGGCGCTACGCGGAATTCGGCAACCGGACGATGTATTTCAATACCCATTTCGATTCCGGGTCCGGCAGGCTGAAGTTCACGTCGCGTTCGCCGGATCCCACCGAGAATACAAGCTGGGGCGGACGGCGCTGAACGGTTCCGTGCGGCAGCCCACGGTCGCCGCGACGGATTGGTGCTAAAAGCACGCCATCCAATCGAAGATCCCCCATGGAAACCAACAAACCCGGCTGGTTGCAGCGTATCGCCAATTTCGCGCGTGCCATATTCTGGACATTGCTCGCCGGCATATTGATCCTGCAGGTTTTCGGATCTCACGGCACGGAGAACGCACGCACAGAAATCATCAACCGCATCGAGCAGGAACGGCATTCCCGGGTGATCGCCCTGATACACCGGCAGGAGAACGTCAGCTTCCTCGGGGTTCCGGTTTCGTCTTCCATCAGCATTGAAGACTCGGAAGCGGTGCTGCGCGCGATACGCCTGACGCCGGAGGACCAGCCTATCGACCTGATTCTTCATACGCCGGGGGGGCTGGTGCTCGCCTCCGAACAGATCGCCAAGGCGCTGGTCGAGCGCAAGGCCAAAGTCACCGTTTTCGTCCCCCACTATGCGATGAGCGGTGGCACGCTGATCGCCCTGGCTGCCGATGAAATCGTCATGGACTCCAATGCCGTATTGGGGCCCGTGGATCCCCAGATCGGCAATCTGCCCGCGGCTTCCATTCTCAAGCTGATTGAATTGAAGAAAATCGACAAAGTCGGCGACGAGATGGTGATACTTGCCGACATGGCGCAAAAGGCGCGAATTCAGGTTGCCACCTTTGTTGCCCAGGTTCTGAGCAAGCAGATGCCCGAAAAAGAAGCCGTCACGCTCGCTACCATTCTTTCAGAGGGCCGCTGGACGCATGATTTTCCGATCACCGTGCAGGGAGCACGGCAGCTCGGACTGAAGGTCTCAACCGACATGCCGCGTACCGTGTACGACCTGATGGATTTGTATCCTCAGGGGGGCGGGCAGCGTCCGTCGGTGCTGTACGTGCCGGTAAGGCGCAACTTTAACGGGCAGGGGAATGAGCCCGCCGCTGCGCCTACGGTGCCGGCACCGCCCCGGACCGAAGGGTTGTCAAAAGGGTAGTTTCCAGCGGGTGGGCAGCATGGACTGCAGCAGGCCGTCACGCAGGACCCACTGATGAAACACGGCCGCCACCGCGTGCAAGCCAGCAAGCCATATGATTGCATCTCCCAGCCAGGTATGAATTTCCGCAATCACGGCTCCGGTTTCATGGGCCTCCGCAATCATGGGCGGCACCTCACCCAGCATCCAGAAGGTCAGTGGATGGCCTTCAAGCCACGCCCCCAGCACCGCGGTGACCGGCGTTGCGATCAAAAGCAAATACAGCAAGCCCTGCACCGCTTTTGACGCCACCCTCATCCACCGGGGCATTGCGGGCGTAGCCGGTTCGACCGCAAAGACCTTCCATGCCATGCGCAACAGCGTCAGAACAAACACCGTCAATCCGAGCAACTCATGCACCTGCCGGTCAAAATCCCGTGCCGAAGAATAGACACGGTGCTCCGAACCGCCGGGACCCATGATGAATGCCGCGAGCACGAGGATGGCCGTAAGCCAGTGCAATGACATGGCGAGGGCGTCGTAGCGGCGTGATACGCCGCCGGGTTCTTCTGTTACTGCTGTCATATTGGGTCCGATGAAGTGGATACTTGCGGCGCCATGCGGCCGCCACAATTTTCGGCCATTGTCCACGAACCCGGGCGCGATCCCGTTGACCTGCATCATGAATCCGGCTTTCTCGCCGCAAAAAGGCGGAACGATTCCGATTGCAATCCAGACTTGGGTATCAAAACCTGCTTTGCAGGGCACGACCGGAGAATTCCGGGCCACGCAAACGTAATCGCTCGGTCATCCAAAAGTAATTTGTATCGGATTGTTGCCATACAGGCTCGCGGCAATAGTTTGTTACCCGTACAAACAGAATCCCGCACTTGCACCGCTGTCTAATTCGTCAATGCGTTCGCATTCGCGGGGCGCACCGGAGAATCATGCAAGGCGGCGGCATAACCGGCACCGCGTGCATGAATCAAAAATGCCGACCCCGGAATCGGGGCGGCTTCATCAGTCAGGAGTTCAGCATGAAAAATAAAATTGTTCTCGGCACCATTGCCGCATTTGTAACGTTGGGTGCCGCCAGCGCCCAGGCCGCCAGGGACGACCGCCCCGGCTGGTATGGTGGATTGCAAGTCAACCGCAGCGCATTGACCGGCAATGGCGGCCAGGTCAGCGGCGCAATGGCGAACCAGAACATCACGACAAGCAGCGTCTCCATGGGCACACGCGACACTACCCTTGGTGGCGACGTCGGATATCGCTTTACGCCAAACTTCTCGCTGGAGGCGGGATACGCCAATCTTGGCAAAAACTCGTACACGGCCACCGCCTCCGCCCCGGGGGCAGACACCATCCAGGGCACGTACAAGGCGAGGGCATGGTCGATGTCCGGTGTCGGCACCCTGCCGCTGGATGACAAGTGGTCGCTCTTCGCAAAGGGTGGTTTGACCCGGGTATCCACCAATTTGTCCGCCAGTTCGACCACCGGCGCCACATCGCCCGCCTCGCAATCGTCGAGCCGGACGGGCATGGTGATCGGCGCCGGCACAACCTATGATTTCACCGACACCGTCTTCGGAAAACTGGCCTGGGATCGCTACAATCGTGTAGGCAACGTTGCCACGGGAACAGCCTCTGAAAACGTGTTGTCCGCCGGGGTCGGTATTCGCTTCTAGCGTTGGGCATCCCTCCGGCAACCGCAACAGCGGAATCAGGAGACCGCCTATGGAAATTCCGTCAGGTCGTTTTGCCGGGGGCATCCCGCTCGTGAATCAACTTGTCCACGATGTCGGCAATGTCCTGCACGGTCTTGATGGGCGCCCGTTCATCACCCATGCGGACATCGAATGTCTCCTCCAGCTTGAACATGACCTCGATGATGCCCAGCGAATCCACTCCCAACTCCTCCAGCGGGCGATCGGGCCGTAAATCGGCAATGGCAATATCCAGTTCCTCGGCGACGATGGTCTGGACTGTGGCGAGGGTATTTATTGAAGGGTTCGACATATGACATTCATCCTATCGTCGAAAGGTTGCGCAAACCTTTCGCGATAGTCAATAGTCAGAATGGCCGATTCGAGAATCGTGGCAGACTGCGCCGATCAGCACCCATCGCCCGGAGCGTTTCCCAGTGTGAAGGTGGTCAGTTGCCCCCCAGATCAGGAAGGTTTCCCGCGGGGCCTGACGCGGAATTCAACACGGGGCGAGGTGCGATGATGGCTGGAATGCGCATGTCTGCCAGCATTCGTTGCGTGGGATTGAGCGTCAGATAAAGCGCCTTGGCCGCCGATTCAACCTCCTCCAGCGCCGCGAGGCGATTTCTCGCACCATCGACCGCGGCAGCGATGTGTTGCAGACCAACCGGTGGCGCGCTGACCGCCGGGGAGCCCCCGCCGCGCGACCTTTCGCGCGCGATATCGCCAACATAGGCGTGTGCATTGCCCGCGAACCGGTGCCAGACGGCATTCTGTTCTCCGACAAGTTTCAGATCCTCCTGCAATAGCGAGAGACGGTAGTCAATCTGCTCCGGGCTGTTGACGTCGGGTGCGACAACAGGACGTTCATTCCTGCTTTCACGAGGGGCTCCCTGCGTCTCACCGCCCCGAGCCGCGCCGCCACGCCCCGGCCGTGTTCCGCCAAACGCGCCACCAAATTGCGCTGAAGCCTCGAAGGTCAAAAAGCAGGCAAGTATTGCCAGTGCAACGAAAGGATTCCATCTCTTCTGGTCCATATAAGCCTGATGTGATTGACTGGCAGATTGGATGATATTAGCCACGGGGAAACCTTGGTTTTGTAAGCATTTGTATCCCGTTGGATTGCCGACGCCCGAAAATCTTTTCAGATGCAATCCAACGCACCCTGTTGCCATTAGAATCGAAACGACACTTGGCACCGGATGTCATGCATGGTTCAACACGGTTTTTTCGGTGCCCATTTTCAAATCCAGGGAAAATCTCAAATGGGCAGACTGACCAAATCCATGACGCGCCTTGGTGTTGCAGCTGCCCTCATGCTCTCGACAGGTGCCAGTGTTGCAGCCGGCGGATTGCTTGGCCTCGATCATCGCCTCGCCTACGACAACAGCGGCATCTGGAAGCGCAGTTACCAGACCGGTTTGCTCGGCCTCATGATCATTGGAGAAGTCGGCGGCGGATTGTGGGAGGGCGGGGAAACACGCCTGGGCAAGACACTCTGGCAGTCAGTTGATGCGAGTGTGCTGGCAGGCGGATCCGCGCTGGTTCTCAAAGACGTTTTCACCCGCGAAAGGCCGAACACGACGGCTGACCCGAACAAATTTTTCTCCGGGGGTTCAAACCAGAGCTTTCCCAGCGGCGAGGTGGCGGCCGTCAGCGCCATCGTGACGCCGTTTATCATGGAATACGGCGGCGACAACAAATCGGTCTATCTGCTCGAGGCGCTGCCCCTGTATGACGCGATAGCCCGCATGAAAGTGCGGGGGCACTGGCAATCGGATGTGCTCGCGGGATTTGCCCTCGGGACGGGCGCGGGATACCTTGCCCATACGCGGGAGTCACCTTTCATCCTCAACTTGCTGCCCAATAGCGTGATGGTCGGATACCACAAGAGCTGGTAAGCCTTGTCGCTTTGGAGGGGCGATCCCTATCAGGCGTCGGGATTCCGCGAGAACACCGGAAACAGAATCGGCAGGAGCAACAGCGTGAACAGTGTGGCCGACACGATGCCACCAACGATGACCACCGCAAACGGCCTCTGTGTCTCCGCGCCGATGCCGTGCGACAGCGCCGCGGGCAGAAGGCCCAGGCCCGCCATCAGCGCCGTCATCAGGATGGGACGAAGGCGCGAGACCGCGCCCTCGGTAATCGCCGCAATGTAGCCCGAGCCCTCCAGTATCTCCTGCATGATCTTCTCAACCATGATGACGCCGTTCTGCACCGATATGCCGGCGACAGCGATGAATCCCACCGCCGCCGAGATGGACAGATGCAGTCCTGCAAGCGCCAGGCCCGCGATGCCGCCAATCAGGGTGAAAGGCACCATCACCAGGACCAGCGCCGCCTTGTTCATGGAACGGAACGCCCAGAACAGCAATGAAAAAATCAGAAGGCCGCTGATCGGCACGATGACTTTCAGTCGCGCAGTCGCGCGCTGCTGGTTTTCAAACTGACCGCCCCAGGTCAACCGGTAACCCGGCGGAAGCACCAGCTCATCCTTCACCCGTCGCATTGCTTCGGCCACGAATCCGCCCTGGTCCCGACCACGCACATTGGCCTTGACCGAGGCGATGCGGCCGCCGCCTTCCCGGGAAATCCGGCTTGCGCCCTGCCTTACTTCGACGCGAGCCACATCGCCGAGAGAAACGGTCGAGGTGCCGCCAGGCAGCGGAATCTGTAGGCCGGCGATGTCATCCACGGCATCCCGATAACGCGAGGCCAGGCGCACGGTGACATCGAACTGCCGGTCGCCCTCGTAGAACGTGCTCACAGCGGAACCCGCCAGCGCCGTCTGAACCACCAGATTGACATCAGCCACGTTGATGCCGAGACGCGCGAGGGCCTCGCGCTGAACGGTGATCCGGGCCTCGGTCTGTCCGCCGATGGGAATGGCAGACACATCAGCGGCGCCTTCTATGCTGCCCAGAATCTCCGCGATGCGCTCGGCCTTTTCAGTGAGGATTTCCAGATCGGGTCCGAAAACCTTGACGGCGATTTCCCCTTTAACCCCGGACAGGGTTTCCTCCACATTGTCTTGAATCACCTGTGAAAAGTTGGTCGGAATGCCGGGCAACGCATGAATCTTCGTATTCATGTCGGCGATCATTGATTCCTTGTCGGGGAAATGCCAGGTATCACGCGGATTGAGGTCCGCGAGTATCTCCAGATTGTTGGGGCCCTTGGGATCGGTGCCATCGTCTGGTCGTCCCACCTGGGTCACCACATTGCGGACGTCGGGATAGGATCTCAGCACCTTGCGCACCTCCTGCTCGATTTCCTTGGTGCGCTGCAGAGCTGTCGACGGCGGCAGGCTGATGGTGAGCCAGATGTTCCCTTCGTCGAGCTTGGGAAGGAACTCACTGCCGAGCATGGGCGCCCCCAGCAGGGCCAGGGCCAGCGGTACGGCTGAAACCATCAGGACGAACTTGCGGTGACTCATCGCCCACTTGATGAGGGAACGATACCTATCCTGCAGCGCAACCATCCAGGGGGAATGCTTCTCGGCCATGCCCTCGCCGTGCACAGCATAGGCAAGCAGCGTGGGCACCAGCGTCATCGTCAACAGGATCGCGCCCAGTATCGCGAATGAGACTGTGTAAGTCACAGGGGTGAATATGCGCCCCTCGACACGCTGAAATGCAAAGATTGGCAGGAAGGCAATGATGATGATCGCCTTCGAAAAAAGAATCGGATGGCCGAGCTCCGTCGCCGTAGTCTTCAATGCATTGAGTCGCCACATAGCAGCGGTGTGAGGGGAGTTGTGATCATCGCGAGCAGTGGCCAGTTTGACCATCAGCGCCTCCACCAGCACCACCGCGCTGTCGATGATGATGCCGAAGTCCACGGCGCCCAGCGAAATCAGGTTGGCGGAAATGCCCCGCGACTGCATGAGGATGAATGCCACCAGCAGCGACAACGGAATCACCGTGGCCACTATCAGCGCCGCCTTGAGGTTGCGCAAAAAGAGAACCAGTATGGTTATCACCAGCCCGGCACCGACCAACAGGTTTTCAACCACCGTGGAGACCGTATGGCTCACCAGCACGGTCCTGTCATAAAACGGTACGAGACGGTACCCCACAGGCAGCCGGGAATTAACCTCATCGACCTTGACCTTGATTGCGTCGACCACCTTGGAGGGGTTCTGTCCCTTGGTCATGAGCACAATGCCCTGAACCACGTCGTTGCCATCGTTCATCGCGACGATCCCCGATCGTGGCCGCACCCCTATGCGCACCTCGCCGACATCCCCCACATAAACCGGCCTGCCATTCCTGGCGGCAACGACGACGCGGGAGAGATCATCAACGCTGCCGAAAATGCCGACGCCGCGAATCACCAGCGCTTCGTCGCCGCGGCGCAGGATGCCTCCGCCCGTATTGGCATTGTTCGCGCCGACGGCGCTTGCCACATCGCCGAGAGACACAGCGTAACGTTTGAGTTGATAGGGATCGACGCTGACCTGATATTGCTTGAGGCTGCCTCCGAAGCTCACCACATCCGCCACGGCCGGAACAATCCGCAGCGCCGGCCTGACAACCCAATCCTGGATGGCACGGACCTCGTAGCCGGGCGTGCCCGGCGGCGCCTCCACAAGGTAGCGAAAAACCTCGCCCACTGCGGTCGACAGCGGCGCAAGCGAAGGTTGCACGCCCTGGGGCAGCGTGACATTCCCAAGTCGCTCCAGCACCTGCTGGCGCACAAAATAATCGTCTGCGCCATCGGCAAAGGTCAGCGTGACGATGGACAGGCCTGTGATGGACACGGAACGCACATTGGTCTGGCGCGGCACGCCGCTCATCTCGCGCTCGATGGGCAGCGTCACAACACGCTCGACTTCTTCCGGCGCCTGGCCAGGGAACTGCGTGACCACCTGAACCTGCACATCCTGTACATCGGGAAACGCTTCGATGGGCAGTTCACGCAGGGCGAGCCATCCGAACACCGCAAGCGCGCCCGTCAGCAGCAGCACGAATATGCGCTGGTTCAATGCAAATGTGACGATTTGACCAATCATTTCGGACCAGGTGCTTTTCTTTTTTAACTACTTGTTTTTACTGTCTTTTAATTCCGTCGCCAGCAACAGGGGACCGACGGACACCACCCTCTCGCCGTCTTTCAAACCGGAACCGATATAGGACCACTGCCGGTCCTGAACCGCGAGTTCGACGCGGCGCTTCTCAAACACACCGGGCTCGCGCTCGACAAACAAATAGCTGTACAGCCCTTCGACGATGAGCGCCGAATTGGGCACGCGCACGGCGCGCTTGTGAACGTCTGCGAGCAGGGTCACCCGGGCAAACATCTCGGGCTTGAGCCGCCGGTCACGGTTATCGACGACCGCACGCACCTGGATTCGGCGGGTCGCCGGGTCCAGGGTTTCTCCGACGCGATCAATGAGCGCGGGAAATGAATGGTCGGGATAAGCATCCACTTCGACGCTCACCGGATTGCCACGCTGCACCTTCGCAATGCTTCGCTCCGGAACATCCACCAGAACCCAGAGCCGCGTCGGATCGCTCACCACGAAAAGCGGATTCGGCATGTCCGGGCGCACCTCCATCCCATTGTTCACCTGCCGCTCGGTCACCACACCGGAAAGAGGCGAGCTGAGGATGTAGCCGGAATCCGTGGCCGCCCCGTGGGGGACGAGGTTCTTCAGGCGCGATTGCGCGCGCTCCGCTTCGGCCATCGACAGGCTCAGATCCGATTCGGCCGATTCCGCATCCTTGCGGGCAAGGACGCCTGCTTCAAGGAGCTTGCCGGCGCGCTCGGCGGACTTGCGTTTGAGGTTTTCGTCTGACCTGGCTTTTTGCACATCGGCACGCGCCGAGGCCATGTCAGGCGCATCCACGACGATCAGCCCCGCTCCGGCCTTGACGCTGTCCCCCACATCGGCGCGCACCGACACGACCCTTCCGGCAATGGGCACCGAAAGCCGCGAGGTGAAATTTTCGTTGTAGGCGATGCGCCCCGGCAGCGGCTCGCTCAATGGAACCGGCGCGCTTTCAACCGCGTTGATCTTGATCGCGTTAAGTTGCCGGGAGCCGCTGGCAAAACGCAGGATCTGCCCGCCTTTCTCGGCGGCCACCGCGGCGTCATGGACGACCGGGGCCGCTTCCTTTTCAGGCTCTTTGGAAGTCTGCGCCACGGCAATCACGGCAGCCGCGGCGGCACCCGCAATCAGGACACCGGCAAGAATTTTCAGCTTCATCATGGGTTCCTCGAAATCTCTCCGGCTGCGGCCTGCCATGCGGCGAGAGCCTTGGCATGGTCCGCGCGGTTTTGCGATGCCTCCAGTTGCAATGCGCGCAGGGTTCGCCTGGAATCCAGCAGATCCATCACGCCGATGGCGCCGCTGTCGAAGGCAAACTCGGCGGCCTGCGCCGCGCGCCCCGCTTCGGCCAACGTCTGGACTGACCGGCGCAGCAGATCTTCGGCCGAGAAAAGATCGGAACGCGCGCGATCGGCATCCGAACGCGCCAGGGCGAGGGAACGCTCCAGGGCGTCCTGCGCAGCCGCGTAATCAACTTCCGCGCGCTGGATCTCGCCATCGAAGGCGTAATTCGTGAACAGGGGAATGCTCAGGAACAGGCCATAGCTGTTGCCCGTTCCCGCCATGTTGGCCGGGGTCGAAGGATAACGGTCGTATTGCGCACCGACGGAGATGTCACGGGTGCGCAACGAACGGGCAAGATCCTTTGCCTTCTGCGCAGCCTCGACACGCTTGCGCGCGGCGCGCACATCGGGGCGGCTTTCAAGCGTCTCCGGATTGATCGTGATCGTATCCGCCACAACCGGGCTTGGCCAGATTTCTGCGGCCTGCAAGGTTGCGGTTTCCGACTCCGCTCCGATGAGTACCGCGAGACTGACCTGGGCCCGGCGGCGATCGGCCTCGGCACTCCTTGCATCGCGCGCCGCGCGCAGCGCATCCACGCGAACCCTCGCGACATCGGAGGCCGCGACATCGCCGGCATCGAGCCGCTTTTCCATCGCTTCAACCGAGCGCTGAAAAAGTTCCGCCGAATCACGGCTGACACGCGCCCTTTCCTGGGTCTGCAACAGGTCGTAGAACACCTGCCGCACCGCGAGAATCTGCTGGCGGGTAATCTCTGCCAGGTCCTCCGCGCTTGCGGTCTCCAACAGTCTGCCCAGGGCCATCCGCATTTCGCGTTTGTCACCGCGCTCCAGAACCTGGTCCACGCGCACGGAACTGTCCACAGTCTTGTCGCGCGGGGGACCGCTGCCGATGCCCGCGGAAGGATTGATCGACGACACCCCGAATGACAACGTCGGATTGGGACGCGCCCCCGCCGATATGGAATTGGCTTCGGAGGCCTCCACGGCGCGGCGTCCGGCAAGGATGTCGCGATTGCGTGCGAGCAGGCGCTGCTCGGCCTCCTGAACCGTCAATCCGGTTGACTGCGCCATCGCATGCATCGACGTCACCACGGGGATCGCAAGCGCGATCAGCAAAACGAAGGCTTTGTTCGAAATCATCTGGACACTTTACGCACAAATCCTTTCTTGAGCCTTGCAATCCGGCTATTGGACCGCCACGACGGCACCGTTAAATTGCTGCAAAGCAACATCCCCTTCGGGTAGCCGCACCGGAAGAAAAATCTTCAACTCCCCCCGTTGAATCAACAAGACCACGGCACGCACAGGTTGGGATGCACGAAACGACACACCGATCCGGTCGACATTCGCAGGCCGAAGGGTATTGCCTCGGAGCTCGCATGGGTTTTTCCAGCTTGAATGATTCCGCCAGGGCTTGATCCACATCCTGCGCAGCCATGCCCGGCTTTTCATGGTGAACCTGTCCGGCCTCGCATTTCTGTTTCTCAATGCGGTACGCGATGCCGATCAGTATCGTGAACAATACGCCTTCATAGCCCCCAGTGCCGGTACGCAGCTGCGAATTTATGCCTGCCACTTCGCCACGGGTATTGATCTGCGGGCCGCCAATGCACAAGCCATGCTCCTTGCATTGCGCCTGTTCATGTTTTTTCTCCAGTCAGTTGCATGTGCAGATCCGACCGCCCGCCGGGTTCGAGAGTGAGCGTGTAGCAACGGCGAAAGCCGCCGCGACGGGCGGTGATGTCATAGGTGCCGGGCGGCAGATTGACCTTGATCAGCGGGCCGCCATCATCCGATGAAAAGATCCGGCACCCCCATCGGTCATCGATATCCAGGTGCGTGACTGCCTCAGGCGAAACTGCGCCCGGCGGTCCACGGAATTCGCGCAGCCAAAGCAATGCCCCCACATAAAACGGCCTGCTCCCGGCGACGCCCTGCTGGACGTGAATTCGCAGCTGAGCAGAATGACCCTCTTCCAGAACGGACTGCAATCCAGCGTCCATGATCATTCCTCCCTTTTGGGTGGATAGAAATCGTCGGCACACATCGGCTGCATGTTCACTTTGGCAACCGGGGCGGCGTTTTCATCCGGCGGAACTGATGAATGTTGAGCGGGATGATCAACGACGGAACGGACATTCGCCCGGCCCTCCCTGTGACGCGCATTGAGCCGGTGCATGAGCAGGGTGACCATTAATGCCGCGGTAGCCGAACCAAGCAATTCGGGGGAGGCGGACAGCAACTGCGACAGTCCGTCCACTGTATCCGTTGAAACCTGCTGAACGAAATCCACCAGGGAGCTGACATCCGTGGCGCTTATGCTACGGGCGTCCTCAAAGGTGATCTGCACGTCCTGCCTGGGATTGCGAAACCAGATTTTCGCGAATACGCCGTGCGCGACACCCACCAGTGACAGGATGCCGAGGGGTCGAAGCAGATATTCGATCAACCGCGCCTTTTCCATCACAGGCACCGATTCGCAGACTTCGCCCACCAGTTGAGGGATGGGCATATCCGAATAGCGCGCGATCAATTCATCCGACTTGTCCGAAGGCATTGCGTTGAGAAGCTTCATGGTGTTTCGCTCCTTGATTTAAGGTGGCATACGGATAGATGCGTAGCGAAGATTGCCGGCCCACCGGCATGCGCTTGTGTCTTCCTTCGACAAGCTCTATTACATTTGCAACATTGGCGTGCGGAATCCCGCAATCAGCGCAACAGCTCCGCCAATGCGCGGGCGATTTCGGCCCGCTGCAGGGGTTTTGACAGCACCCGGTTCACCCCGGCCGCCGCCGCCCTGGAGGCGAACAGGTCGCCCCCGTAGCCGCTGACAAGAAGCACGGGCAGCCCGGGCGCGATTTCCTTCAGAGCCCCGGTGAGCTGGGTACCGGTCATGCCGGGCATCACCTCGTCGGTGATGACCGCGGCGAATCGCTTCGGATTGACGCGAAAGGATTCAAGCGCGGCGACGGGATCCGAATAACAGACAGCCACGTAATTCAGGCCCGTGAGCCATTCTTCGGACATTGAAGCCAGATTCGGATCATCGTCAACCACAAGGATCACCTCCCCGCCCCCGGTGGGGACTACAGCCGGCGCAACCGCGGAATCACCCAAGGCATCCACACATTCGGGCAGATAAACGGTAAAGCTCGCACCCCGCTCCGGGGTGCTCGTGACATCTACTGCCCCGCCAAACTCGACCACCACGCCGTGCACCACGGCAAGGCCCAGTCCGGTGCCGGACTGCCCGCTGCGCGTGGTAAAAAATGGCTCGAACAGATGATCCATGACTTCGGCGCCGATGCCACCGCCCTGATCGGAGACATTCAACAAAACATAATTTCCGGCGGCCAGCTGGCTGTGCGACAACACGCGTGGCGCCGGAATATGCACGCGTTTCAGGCCCACACTCACCATGCCGCCATCGGGCATGGCCTGCATGGCATTGGTACACAGATTCATGATCGCCTCGAATGCCTGCGTGGGGTCGCCCCGCAGTTTCGCGCCATCGGCGTCGAATTTGCGCTCAATGATCACGCCCGGGCGCAATGACGCTGCGATCAGCGTGAGCACCTCTTCGATGACCGGCTCGATCTCAAATACCGTCAACGCGTGAGCGCCACCCCGGCTGAACGCAAGGATTCGCTCCACCAGCGCCTTGCCCCGCATCGCCGCCTGCATCGCCTTGTCGAGGTGGCGCGCCTGGTTGCTGCCCGGCGCCGCCGCGTCCAGCGCCATTTCTCCGTAGCCGATGATCCCGGCAAGCACATTGTTGAAATCATGCGCCACGCCACCGGCCAGCGTGCCAAGCGACTCGAGTTTGGTTGCGCGTGCAACCTGCGTTTCCAGAGCACGCGCCGCCTCGGCCTGATTGCGGTTGGCACGCTGCACCAGACGGGCCGACACCGCCAATACCGCTATCAGGAGGATCATCCCCATCAGCGTCAGCACCACGGATTCCTGCCAGGCCTGAAGGAGCACGTCAATTTCCCGGGTCATGACCACCTTGAGGCCGTAGCGGGGCAGGTCCTGCATAGTGACCAACCGGTTTTTTCCGCTGATCACCCGTTGTGATACCGCGACCGGAGATGCGGCCAGGCGAGCGGCGCGTGCCGCCTCGTCGAGCGATCCCGAGTCGCCAATCGATCCCGCCAGCCGCACCCCATCGTCGCGAAGCACCGCCATCCGGGCGTCGGCCGCAGGTACCGCCGCTGCAAATGCACCGAGCAGGGATTTGGACGGTATCCCCGCAACAATCCAACCCCCGGCGATTGCCCCCGTGAGAACATTCGCTCTAATTGCCATTGCAATCAATGGGTTATCAGGGTCGCCACCGACAAAAGGCCGGCTGATTGCGGTCACCTTGTCCCGGGTGGCGGCCAAGGCGGGCAGAAAGGAATCAAGGTCGGGAACAGGAGATTTTCCGGAAGCTGCGATCAGATGCCGCGTCGGCCCGATCAGCCAGATCGTTCGCACTAGCGGCATCAGACTGGCCCGCATGTCAAGAGCGGCCCCAGCATCAGAAGCGGCGGGCCTGAGACGTCCGTCGCCCAGTTCAACCGCCAGAACCTGCAATCCCTCCTCCACGCCGCGCAATCCGCGGTCAAGCTCGTCGGTCAGGGCATGTGACAACAGGTTGAGGTCGCGTGACTGGCTTTGCAGTGTGGATTCATGCAGCCGCCACAAAACGATGGCTGCCGCGCCCGCCAGATAAAGACCAAGGATGAAAGCGATTCCCCATAGGGTCAATGGCATCTTTTTGGGAGGCAGGACGGAATTCTTCAAGCCGGCTTTCATTTGCAGTCACTCGACTAATTCGCGGCAAATCTCACGGATAATGGCGGCGGAGTTCAAGACTGAAAGTCATGCAATGACAGTTGCCAGCACGGCCCCGCACATCCTCATCATCGATGACGATCCGATTATCCGCGATATGGTGGTCGAGTATCTTGGAAACAACGATCTTCGCGTCAGCGCCGGCGCATCGGGTAAAGACCTGTTCGCCGCGATCGACCGCGAGTCCATCGATCTGGTTCTGCTCGATCTGAAGCTGCCCGGCGAGGACGGCATGCAGCTTGCACGCACCCTGCGCGAGCGCGCAACGATCCCCGTCATCCTGCTCACCGGGCGCAACGAGGAGGCCGACAGGGTCATGGGCCTGGAACTGGGAGCCGACGATTACGTCACAAAGCCTTTCAGTCCGCGCGAATTGCTGGCACGTGTGCGCGCCGTGCTGCGTCGCTACCAGGTGCAGGCCACGCTGCCCGAGCGCGACAACACGCGGCGCGCCTTTCGTTTCGCCGGTTGGGAACTGAACCTTCGCACCCGGCGCCTCACCTCCCCGGAAGCCGCATCGGTCGAGCTTTCCAACGGCGAGTTCAGCCTTCTCTCCGCGATGTGCCGCGCGCCCCGCCGCGTGCTGTCTCGCGACCAGCTGCTGTCGATGTCGCGCCTGCACGAGGCGGAGGTCTACGACCGCACCGTCGACGTCCAGATCCGCAGACTGCGCATAAAACTGGAAACCGACATGGGCGAACCCGACCTCATCGTCACCGTGCGCGGCGCCGGCTACCAGCTGGCGGCCGATGTGGAGACACTTTACTGACGGCCCCTCTGCAAAAGTCCCGCGGCAGGGTTTCCAGTCTTGGGCTTGGAGCAACCTGTCACAATATGTCGATCATGGATCCATCCTCTCGAAGAATGCGCTTTAGCCGATGTCGCTGAATCCCTCCGGCCTTCGCCGACTCTCGCCCGCACTCGTCGCGGGCGTGATCATTGTTGTTGCGTCGACCCTGACCCGGCTGGCGCTTGCATTCCGTCCGGAAGTGTCGGCCCTGCCCTGGCTCGAGTTGGCGCGCAGCTTTGCGCTGGGCCTAGTGTTCGATCTGGCGGCCGCGTTCTATCTGGTGTTGCCTTTCGCCCTGTGGCTTGCGTTCCTTCCGAACCGCCTTGCGCGCAACGGCTTTTTTCGTTCCCTCAAAATCCTCGCGTTCCTTGCCCTTTGCTTCACCGCGCTTTTTCTATCGGTGGCGGAATGGATTTTCTGGGACGAATTCGGCGCGCGCTTCAATTTCATCGCGGTGGACTACCTGCTTTATTCGCAGGAGGTCATTGGCAATATCTGGGAGTCCTATCCCACCGGCAAGCTGCTGATCGGGCTCGCTCTTCTTGCGGCGGTGCTGACGACGCTGTTCGCGCGTGCCATCTGGCGCTGGTCGGCAATAATCATGACCTGGCGGACAGGTTCGATGGCCGCGCTTGGGCTGGTCGCAGTGTTCATCGGGCTCACGGCCGGGCTGAATCATGAAATGAAGCTGTATTCCGACAAGGATGCCGCCAACGAACTGGCGGGCAACGGCGTGTATGAATTTTTCGCGGCATTGCGCCAGAACGAATTGAGCTTTGACCGCTACTACGCGAACCTGCCCGATGCCGAGGCGCTCGCCCTGGTGCGCGCCGACATGGGTGACAAGCGCTGGATCGCACCGCTCTCCCAGGGGATGGAGCGCTATGAAAATGGCCGCGGCGGCGAACGACGCCTCAATGTGATCCTGATCAGCATCGAAAGCTTGGGTGCGGAATTCATGGGGGCGTATGGCGATCCGCGCGGCCTCACACCCAACCTTGACCGCCTCGCCAAAGAAAGCCTGTGGTTCTCACGGCTCTATGCCACCGGAAACCGCACGGTGCGGGGCCTGGAAGCGCTCTCGCTCGCCCTTCCTCCCACGCCCGGGCAATCAATTGTTCGTCGGCCGAAAAACGAAAACCTGTTCTCGATAGGCAGCGTGTTCGCCGACAAGGGCTATGGCGTTTCGTTTGCGTATGGCGGATACGGCTACTTCGACAACATGAACGCGTTTTTCGGCTCCAATGGCTATCGCGTCACCGACCGCAAGGACATACCGGATTCACGCATCGAATTCCAGAACATCTGGGGCGTTGCAGACGAGCACCTGTACGACCATGTCATCGAAACCATCGACCGCGAGCAACAGGCACATCCCGAGCAACCCGTCTTCACCCATGTGATGACCACCAGCAACCACCGGCCCTATACCTATCCGCCGGGGCGCATCGACATCCCGTCCGGCAGTGGCCGAGAAGGCGCGGTCAAGTACACCGATTTCGCCGTGGGGCAATTCCTCGAGCGCGCCCGCGCGAGGCCGTGGTTTCATGACACGGTGTTCGTCATCACCGCCGACCACGGCGCCAGCGCGCGCGGCACCGCACAGATTCCCCTGGACAAATACCTGATCCCGGCCTTCATCTATTCGCCCGGAAATATCAAACCCGAGCGCGTCGACCGGCTGATGTCCCAGATCGACATCGCGCCCACGATTCTCGGCCTGCTCGACTTCCATTACTTCTCGAAATTCCTGGGGCGGGACATTCTTCATTCCCCACCCGAATCCGATCGCGCTTTCGTCGCCAATTTCCAGACTCTGGGCTACATGAAGGGGAACGCCATCGCGGTGCTGCAGCCCAAACGCCAGACGGACGTCTACCGGATCGAGAAGGGCGCCTACCAGCCCATGGCAGGCGGCGGTGAACAGGTCCTGCTCGAAGCAAGGGCTTTCTACCAGGTTGCCTCCCACCTTTTTCGCGACGGCCTTTACAGCAACGAAGCGCAGCGAACGCCCGAAGAGCGCGCTGTACTGGGCGGACAGCCGAAAATTGCGCCGGCCCGCGCGGCCGCGCACTAGCCATGGACTTCCAACAATCACCTGCGGGAAACGTGTTGTGCGGATACTGATCGCCGAAGATGATGCCGAACTCGCCCAGGGTCTCGCGCAATCGCTGCGCGAGGGCGGACACGCGGTCGACTGGGTCGGTGACGGCCTTGCAGCGGACACGGCCCTGCGCGGCACACCGTTCGACCTCCTGATCCTCGACCTCGCGTTGCCGGAGATCGACGGTTTTGAAGTCCTCAAGCGGCTGCGCTCGCGCCAGGGCAAGACCATGGTGTTGATCCTGTCGGCCGAGGACGAGATCGACGCGCGAATCCGGGGCCTGGATCTCGGCGCCGATGACTATCTCACCAAGCCGTTTGCCCTGGGCGAACTCGAAGCGCGCGTCAGGGCGCTGGCGCGGCGCGCGGGTTCCACCGAGTTGCGCGCGCGCTGTGGCTCGCTGGTGCTGGATCGGGCGGGCCAGCGAATTCTGGATGGAGACCGGCCTCTTGACTTCACCCGGACGGAATTCATCGTGCTGGCCACATTGATCGAGCGCGCAGGAAAAGTGGTTCCAAAGGCCAACCTGTTTGACCAGTTGTACGACTGGGAAACCGAAGCCGATTTGAGCGCGATCGAAGTCTTTGTGAGCCGCATCCGCAGGAAGATAGAGCGTTCCGGCGCGCGCATCCGAACGGTGCGCGGCCTGGGCTACCTGCTTGAGAGCCCGCCCTCCGCACAGCAACTGGAGCAGGATGGTACAGACTAGCCTGCACCGGCAGCTGCTCCACCGGCTCACGTTCCCGTTGATTGTTTTGCTCGTGATCGACGGCCTGATCTCCTACGCCCTCGCGCTGCATTTTTCGCAAAGCGCCTATGACGCGATGCTCTACGATTCTGCACGCTCCCTCGCAGCCCAGGTCAAATTCGTCTCGGGGCGAGCGACCCTTGACCTGCCGGCTTCGGCGCTGGAGATTTTCGAATGGGATGTCATGGACCGCACCTTCTACGCGGTCAACAGCGAACGCAGCGGCCTCATCCTCGGACACAGTGATTTTCCGAAATCACCCACATCGCCCTCGGTGGACCTTCGGCCCTATTATTTCGATTCTGAAATCAACGGGGAGGCGATACGCGCGGTGGTGATCCGGCTGCCCACGTCGGGCGATGTGATTCTCGTGGGTGTCGGCGAGACTCTGTCGAAGCGCCGCGGATTGACCAATCAGGTTTTGATTTCCATGCTCGTCCCCCAGCTTGCGCTGGTGATCGCGGCGGTCCTGCTGTTGTGGCTGGGCATACGCGGCGGCCTCGCGCCCCTTGACGCCATGGCGGCGGATATCGAAAAGCGCGATCCCAGCGATTTGCGCCCCATCGAGGACACAGGCCCCACCGAAGTCCGCCCGCTGACCCGCGCGCTCAATGAAATGCTGCGCGCCCTCGCCGCGGCCCATGCTTCACAGCGGCGCTTCATCTCCAATGCAGCCCATCAGTTGCGTTCACCGCTTGCCGCGCTGCAGGTGCAGGCCGAGCGCGCCCTTCGGGAATCGGAGCCGGCCATCCATGCCCAGGCCCTGGAGCATGTGGTGACCGGCGTCGGCAGGGTTGCGCACCTCGCGCGCCAGTTACTCACGCTGGCGCGCGCCGAACCGGAGGTGCTCGCCAATCAGCGCATGGAGACGCTGGACCTGGCCCTGATCGCGCGAGAAGTCACCGGTGACTGGGTGCCACAGGCGCTGGCACAGGGAGCGGACCTCGGTTATGCGGGTGAAGAATCCGGCGCGTTCATTGAAGGCGATGCGCCGCTGCTGCGCGAAATGCTGGTCAACCTGATCGACAACGCTCTGCGCTACGGCGGCAAGGGCACCCGGATCACGGTTGACCTTTGCATCGGCGAGGACATCCGACTGGGTGTCGAGGATGACGGCCCGGGTATTCCCGCCGAAGCGCGTGAATCCGTTTTCGACCGGTTCGTGCGTTTGCCGGGAAGCCATGGCGACGGCTGCGGGCTGGGCCTTGCCATCGTCAGGGAAATTGCGACGCTGTGCCGCGGCTCGGCCTCAATCCGTGACGGCACCGGCGGCAAAGGAACCCGGGTTGAAGTTGTTTTCCCCAGGAAAATCCAACGGTTGTCGTGATTTCCGACCGTGATTGCCGGCCTTTATTGTCGGGAACCGGCCGACCGCTTTGCCCGTCGCCGCAACCTCATGTGTTGCGAAGAAATTCCTCCACTTCCGCCGCATCCCGCGTCAATCGCATCGGCGGCAATGCCGCTATCAGCTTCCTTCCGTAGGATTTTCCGATCAGACGCGGATCGCATATGGCGAGCACACCGCGATCGCGCTCATCGCGTATCAAACGACCCGCGCCCTGCTTGAGGGAAATCGCCGCATGCGGCAGCTGATAGGTCATGAAGGCGTTGCGGCCCGCGCGCGCGATCGCCGCCAACCGCTCCTCCATCACCGGATCATCCGGCGGCGCGAACGGCAGCTTGTCGATCACCACCAAACGAAGGGCGTCGCCGCGAACGTCAACACCCTCCCAGAAACTGGCGCTGGCAACCAGCACGGCGTTACCCAGTTTGCGAAAGCGCTCGAGCAATTCGCTGCGGGAACCCTCGCCCTGCGAAAACAGGGGGTAGGTCAGCCCCTCGCTTTCGAATGCCGCGGCAAGCAGGTCACGCGCGAGGCGCATCGCGCGCAGCGTGGTGAACAGCAGAAATGCCGAGCCGCGCGCCGCGCGTATCAGCGGCAATGCCGCCTCCACCACCGCCTTTGTGTGCTCATTGCTGCCGGGTTCGGGCAGCGAGCGCGGCACATACAGCATGGCGTGATTGGGATAGTCGAACGGGCTGTCCCAGCACGCGGTGGTCGCGGTCTCCATGCCCATCGCTTCCAGGTAATGCGAGAAATTCCCGCCCACGGCAAGCGTCGCGGAGGTGAGTATCCAGGAGCGCGGCCGCGCATCAATCTGCTTTTTGAAAAACTCCGCAACCGACAGCGGCGAGGCGTTGAGCGCAATCGATTGTGTATGGCATTCGGCCCATTGCACCAGGTTGTTATCGGCGGCATCGCACCACCGGCCGAGGACTTCGCCGGCCGCGCCGGCGCGGGTGGCGCAGCGGGCAAGGCCTTCATCGCGATCGGCGACGCGCGCGAGCGCCTGGGAAAATTCGCCGAGCACCAGCGAAAGCGTATCCACCGCGCCGGTGAAACTGCGCTCCCTTTGCAGCGTTGCGCCGGAGTAGCGCGCGGGCGCGCGTGGCAGTGAAAGGCGCAAATCGCGCGCGGCGCGTTCAAGCCGGTCGGCGAATCCTGGGAGTTCGGGCATGTCGGCGGCGGCCTGAGCAATGGCGACCTTCGCGTCACGCGACAGCTCCACCAGCTGGCTCGTTGTGATCGATTCGCCGAAAAATAGCGTGGCGGTCTGCGGCAGCTGGTGCGCCTCGTCCAGTATCACGGTGTTGCAGGCGGGCAGCAGTTCCGCCATGCCGTCGTCCTTCAACATGATGTCGGCAAAGAACAGGTGATGGTTGACCACCACCACTTCGGCGGCGAGGGCCTCGCGCCGGGCCGCCATGACGAAGCACTTGTCGTGGTCCGGGCATTGCTGCCCGAGGCAGTTTTCGCGCGTCGAGGTCGCCAGCGCCCATGCCGGCGATGTTTCAGGCACGTCGGTCGCCTCGCTGCAGTCCCCGGTTCTCGTGACGCGCGCAAAACGCGCGATGGCGTGCAGGTGGGCCACATCCTCGCGCGAGAGCAGCATGCCCTCGTACAGGTTGCGCTTGAGGTGATACTGGCAGACGTAGTTCGCGCGCCCCTTGAGCAGCGCGGTGGTGACCGGTGCATTGATGGCCCTGCACACATTGGGCAGGTCGCGGCGATATAACTGATCCTGAAGGGTCTTGGTGCCGGTGGATACGATCACCTTTCCGCCGGAGAGCAGCGCGGGCACCAGGTAGGCGATCGTTTTTCCCGTCCCGGTGCCGGCCTCGCAGACCAGCACGCCGTAGTCATGAATGGTTTTTGCGACATGCTCAGCCATGTCCAGCTGCTGTTCACGAACACGGTATTCCGGAATACCCTGTGACAGGGCGCCGCCTTCGGCGAACAGGGCCCGCAGGGCATCCGGCGAGTAAGCGTTTCCGGCGCGCATCTTCGGAGCATCCGGTTCGGCGCCCTCTGCCTCCAGGGCGAGGTGACCCGGCTCGCTATTTGAGTTCTTCAACCTTGACCCATACCCGCCGGTTTTCCTGACGCTGTGAATTGGAGGAGGACAGAATGCCGCCCGATTGTGAACTGGCGCTGATCGTCAAACCGCCGATCTCGAACCACTCACCCAGGCGGCCGCTTGCGCTGGTGCTTATGCAATGCACGCTGGCGGTACTGCCCGGCATTGGCTCTTGACCCGACTTTAACGTCATATCCGGCTTTCCCGACGACACGAACCCATTTCGCACTCTTTTTCGTGGATATCCGCCTGCTTCCACTGCGTTTCTGTGAGCGCCACTTTACTTTTTCCCGCTATTCTCTTAAATTACTTTAATGAGATCAATCAATCTTTTGTTTTTGATCGTTTTTTTAGCAATATCCCTCGGCGGATGTTCGACCCCTTTCGGCCCCGCGACTCAGGCTCCCGTGGAATCAGCCGGGGCCCCGCGAGCTGCCGATGGAACCCGGGCATCATCTGCAAACAAACCCATTGCCTCATCAACCATCGCGGCACAAAGCACCCCGGCGCGCCCCGAAGCAACAAATTCCCAGGCAACCGCCCGTTCTCCTGATGCCCTGTTCGTCGCCCTCGCCGCACTCGGCATCGATTACCGCTATGGCGGAAAATCGGCGGCGACGGGCTTTGACTGCAGCGGACTGGTTGCGCATATCTATCGCGACGCTTATGGCATGAGCCTTCCGCCGCAATCGACCGCCCAGGGCCGCATGGGAAAACCCATCGATCCCACCCAACTGGAAACCGGCGACCTGGTCTTCTACAACACGCAGGGCCAACCGAACACCCACGTGGGAATCTACATCGGCGACAACCGCTTCATTCACGCTCCCCGCACCGGCGCCACCGTGCGCATCGAGAGCATGCGCGGCAGTTACTGGAAGGCCCGGTTCAGCGGCGCAAGACGCATCGTCTTCTGACGCCGGACCCCTCGACCTCTCGCGAAATACCACGCTGTCGCAGGCTCAACCTGCCTGCAGCGAAAAGATCACCGGAATATCCACGGTAAATTCCCGGCCGCGCAAGGCGGGCGGAATTAACACATTCCCCTTGCCCTTGGTCACCATGTCAATCGCCGTCTTATCGAGAATCTCGAAGCCGCTCGACGTCTTCACCGTAATGCTTTGCGTCATGCCATTGGCGCCGATCACGACGCGCACATCGACGCGACCCTGCCAGCCTTTTTCCATGGCGATTGCAGGATAGCGCTTGTAACGGTTGGCGGCCCCAAGCAGTGCGATTCGGTACTGATCGAGGTTGCCGGTGTCGGCAGATTCCACGGGGCGTGGCGCGGTCGCCGGGGTGCTTGACGCAGCCGGGGCCTGAACCTCCGGCGCGCGCGTTGCGTTTGCCGGCGAACTGGCGGGCGCGCTTGACTGCTGTTGCGCCGGTGCGGGAGGCTGCTCGGCGACCCTCGGAGCTATGGCGGATGGCGCTGAATCGGGACGCGTCAGAAGGGGTTTGGGTGCCTCAGGCTGCGGCTTCACCACCGGCTTGGGTATTTCGGGCTCCGGAGGGCGTTTCGGTTCGATGATTGCGGGAGGAGGCGAGGCGACACGACTGGACAGTGTCGCTGTAATGATGGTTGGCCCCATGGATGCCGGCGCGCTCTGGCGCAGCCCGGGAAACAGCAACAGTATTGACACATGCACCAGGACCGAGGCCGCAATGCCGATCATCAGCACTCGGTTTTGCGGTCCGTTTTCAGGCAAGTAGGTGCTGCTCAGGCTGGCCGACATGGGATTTGAAAGACTTTGCAATCTGGCCCGTAACGATACCCTTTGCGGACGGGCATCTCAACCGAGGCACACGATTGATTTCGCATCTGTGCGAGGACATTCAGCAGGCATTGGACTGCAAAACCGGCGACAATTCCCGGCATTCCCACCTGCACCGGGCCCGGTGCATTACCTGTCAAACCGGAAACCCAATCAACATGAGCGCACTTCATACCCTCACCGCCGTCGCCGCCGCAAAACAACTGGCGCAGCGCACCCTCAGCGCGGAAACCTATGCGCTCGCCTGCATCGAACGCATCTCCGATCGAGAACCGGTGGTGCAGGCCTTCGCCTCGTTCAACGCCGACCGGGTGCTCGCGCAGGCACGCAAGCTCGATGCCGGCGCCATCCGCGGCCCGCTGCATGGGCTGGCGGTCGGCGTGAAAGACATCTTTGACACCTTCGATCTACCCACTGAATACGGCTCGGCTGTCTATGAAGGCCATCAACCCGCGGCCGACGCCGCTGTCGTTGCACTGACCCGTCACCTCGGCGGCATCGTCATTGGCAAGACCGTCACCACCGAATTTGCCACCTTCCCTCCCGGCAAGACCCGCAATCCGCGCAATCCGTCCCACACGCCCGGGGGCTCATCGAGCGGTTCCGCGGCAGGTGTGGCCGATGGCATGTTTCCGCTCGCATTCGGAACCCAGACCGCGGGATCGGTCATCCGTCCCGCGGCGTATTGCGGCGTCACCGGCTACAAGCCGAGCTTCGGCCTGCTGCCGCGCGGCGGTGTCAAGACCGGATCGGACACGCTGGATACCGTGGGCCTGTTTTCCCGATGCATCGAAGACGCCGCGTACTTCATCGCCGCGCTCACGCGCCGGCCCGACCTGCTGCTCAAGCCATGGATGGGGGCCGCGCCGCGCATTGGCATCTGCAAAGGCCATCAATGGTCGCGCGTGCAACCGGAAATGGCGGCGGCGCTGGAAAGCGCGGCTGCACGTCTTTCCAAAGCAGGCGCCGTCGTTCGCGAAATCACATTGCCCGCGCGCTTCGAAGGCATGGCCGCGGCACAGGCCACCATCATGTCCTATGAAGGAGGCGCCAACCGCGCCGACGATGTCCTTCGCAACGGCGACAGAATGGATCCGCGCCTGGCCGAGCAATGCCGCAAGGGCCTTGCCGTGCCGGGCGAGGACTATGCCGCCGCGCAGAAACTCGCGCAAGAGTGTCGTACCCTTTTGCCCGATGCGTTCGGCGATTGCGACATCTGGCTGGCTGCAGCCGCTCCAGGCGAAGCCCCAGAGGGCCTTTCCTACACCGGCGACCCCATCATGAACGGCGTCTGGACCCTGCTCTATACGCCCTGCATCACCGTTAACGTGGGCACCGGACCAAAGGGATTGCCGGTGGGACTGCAGGTAGTGGGGCGATTTGCTGATGACGCGCGGATGCTCTCGGCGGCTGACTGGGTGGCGCACAAGCTCGCTGACCTGTAGGAGATGCATTCGGGAGGATTAGAGCTGCATTCGGTTTGCTCCATCCTGTCAACCTGAACGTATCGCTTCGCGTTTCGAATGAGACGCCCAAATGCATGCCAGCAAACGTCCCCCCAAGTGCACCTGATTCGCGTAATCGGCACACACATTGACCATTGCCTATGAGCCCCACTGCCGTCTCCAACCAAAGCATCGAGCGCGCGATTCTCGTCCTGCGGAGCCAAAAGGTGCTGCTCGATGCCGAACTTGCCGCGCTTTACGGCGTAACAACCAAACGACTAAACGAGCAGGTCAAACGCAATCTCGAGCGTTTTCCTGAGGATTTCATGTTCCGGCTCACAACTGCCGAATTCAAAAGCGTCAACCGGTCGCAAATTGCGACCGGTTCCCAGCGGCACCGCGACCCGCGCTTTCTACCGTACGCGTTTACCGAACACGGCGCCATCATGGCCGCCAATGTGCTCGCATCCCCACGCGCCATCGAGATGAGCGTGCACGTTGTGCGCGCTTTCGTGCGACTGCGCGAAATGATCTCAGGCAACAAGGAATTGGCAAAGCGCCTGGACGAATTGGAAGCACAAATCGGACGAAAGTTATCCACTCACGACCAAGCCATTGCCGGAATTCTCGATGCCATCCGCCGACTCATGAGTCCGCCCGAATCGAAACGCCGGCCCATCGGGTTCATTACACCTGAAGAGAAGTAACGCGAATGGCATCGTTACCCATGTTCGTGACCGCGGTGGTGGTGTCGTAGCCGCGTTCCTCCACCACGCCGAATTTCTGCGTTGAATCGGCGGCGATTTTCAATTCAAAACGATAGGCATTTGGCCGTGTGATCATCCACCTTGCGGCTGACCAGCGCATATCCCGGCCGGGCCGCCTGCTCGATCACCAGGGTCTTCGCAGTGGTGTCGACCTTGCGGATCGTATAGGTTCGCGTCTCCTGCAGATATCCGGGCTCTGTCAGAGATCGACAATCCGGCCGCTGGGCTTGGCCGCGACGGTTGCATCGGACGCGGTTGAACTGCCCGAGTCCACCAATCTGCCGCCATCCTTGCCACCCGGTCGAGAACCCGAGGTCCTCACGGTGGATACAAATTCCGATATATGAACCATGGTGTCCATTGACAGCCCCAGGCGGTAACGAAAATCCTCCGTGGAGCGATACCAGCCATCCGAGTCACGCAAGGCCACGGCCCTGCGCGCGTTGTCCTGAGTGAGCCCAGGCAAGGTCGCTATCGCCTCCGCGCTCGCCAGATTGATTTCGAGGATCCGGCGCCCGTCCGCAAGGGTGGTGTATTCCTCATTGGTTTCAAAAGCAGGTGCGGGCTGGATGAAAATCGGACGCAGGCGCTCGCGCGCGGCCGCGGAGAATCCCATCTTTTCGGCGAAATGATCGAAGGAATTGAAGCTGCCCAGCGTCTGTCGCATCGCCACGGCCTGCCTGGCGCGCTCCGGCCCCATGCCTGGCAGCATCGCAAGTTCCCGCTCGCCAATCAAATTGACATCGAACAGCCGCCGGATCGGGGCTGGGGCCGGCGACGCATTTGTGAGTGATGAATCACGCGCATGCACCGGTTCGACCGCAGACTCACGCTCCTCCTGCGAAGCATCGGCCGATTCCTCAGTTTCTGCGGGAACCTGGTCCCGCCGCCGGCGGGCACCCTCCATGAGCATTTCACGCGTTTCAAGATAGTTGGCCAGCCGGACCAGGAACTCCCCTCTCGTGCGAAACGAATGAATTGCCGCGAGCGCCATCGAAGTGAACAACCATCGCTTGTAGAAATCCTCCAGCCCGAATTCCGCCGGATCGAATTTCATGTGCAGGAACGACGGTATGCCGTAAGACAGCCCCCAGAAGATCCATCGAAACTGCAGCGTACGAACCCCTGTGTACAGTAACGGAAACCAGAAAGTCCATGGCGTGAACAGGGCGAGCAGATACCAGGACTGTTCATATTCCCATCGCTGCCCCTTGTGCGTATAGCCCATCACTTCGTCATTGCCTGCCATGATCTTTCCATTGCACCTTGATCAAAACGTCAACGCCCGCCCCCCTCGACCGGCTCGACCGCCTCCCTCTTCGGGCTCGCTGGCAGTCACCGCCCGCTGATTGGCCCAGTCACGGATCTTGTCGATGCGCTCCTTCTGCGTCACCGACAGCGGCACGGTGGTCCGCACCGCCCGGGTAAAATCGGTCCATTGTATGGCGCGCGACTCCGCAAAGGCCTCAAACAGCGCCGATATCACCACCTGCTCGATTTCCGCGCCGATGAATCCATCGGTGATATCCGCCAGCTTGCCCAGCGCCTCGTCCGTCACCTTCAGATTCCCCACCACATCGGGATGCTTGAGGCGCTTGCCCATGTGCAGCCGGAAGATATGCACGCGCTCGCGTTTGGTCGGGAGATCAACAAAGAAGATTTCGTCGAACCGGCCCTTGCGCAGCAATTCGGGAGGCAGGCCTTCGATGTCGTTGGCGGTGGCAATGACAAACACCGGCTTGGCCTTTTCCTGCATCCAGGTGAGAAACGTGGCGAATATCCGGCTCGAGGTTCCGCCATCGCCTTCGCCCGATTTGGCAAAACCTTTTTCGATTTCATCGACCCAGAGTATGGAAGGGGCCACGGCCTCGGCGGTGCGCAGGGCGTTGCGAAGGTTCTCCTCGCTCATGCCGATGTACATGCCAAAAACCCGGCCGACATCCAGCCGCACCAGCGGCAGTTGCCAGGCCGAACCGATGGCCTTGGCCAGCAGGCTCTTGCCGCAACCGGGAATTCCCGTGATAAGCACGCCCTTGGGCGCGGGCAATTCGTATTTCTTTGCCGAATCAAGCCAGCTCTTGTCGCGTTTTTTGAGCCATCGCTTGAGGTTTTCAAGACCGCCGACATCGTCTATTTTCACGTCGCTCTTGACGAATTCGAGGATGCCCGCCTTGCGGATGATCTGGCGCTTCTCCTCGAAGATGAGTTCGATGTCCTCTATCGACAGGCGCGAATCCTGCACCATGGCCCTGGCAAAGGCGTTTTCGGATTCGTGCAGCGTGAGGCCCAGGGCCACGTGCGCGAATCGCTCGATGTCGCCGGGCTCGAGCTCCACGGAAATGCGCCCGCTGGCCTTGTTCGCCTCGATCATGCCGCGCATGAGTGCGCTGATGTCGGCGACCCCGGGCAGATCGAACTCCAGCACCGTGATTTCCTTTTCAAGCTCCATCGGCAGCGTGACCACGGGGGACAGGAACACAACGTTCTTGGGCGCGCGGCTCTGCTTGAGCATCATCGAGAGGTCGCGCAGCTTTCGCACCACCTGGTGGTCCTGTTCGCGCTTCTCCATGCCGAAGAAGACGTGGAAATCCTTGAAAATGAAAATCGAAGGCTCGGCATGCCGCTCCACCACGGCCAGTGCGTCCATGGGGCTGTGCGCCTCTTCCTTGGAGGGCGCGCCCGGCCCGACCAGCCCGTCTGTGGAGCTCCAGGTGAATACGGTCCGCGGGGTGCGCACAAGATTCGCGTCACGGGCCACTTCGCGGATCAGTCCGAGCACCCTGTCCTCCTCCCAGGTGCCCACGTAAATATAGGGGAACCGGGCGCGCAGCAGGTGGGCGAACGATACGGGGAAATCGGCCATGAGTTTTCTGCTTTGCAGTTCAGCGTTTCAACAGCATAACAACAAGGGCGACAACGGTGCGAAACGAAAGCAGACGGAGGAATTTGCGCAATTCCGAGGGCCGCAGCACCGCCTTCATCGGCATGGCGCCCATGATCTTGCCCTCGATCAGCAGCCCCTCTGCATGCGGCGTGACTGCGGTAACCACCAGCAATTCGGTCTTGTCCGGAGTAAATAGCTTCATTTGCCGCCGCAGATCCTGTCAAAGTCGATGTTCATGTCCCCGCACATCTTCACCGCCGTCGCCCGGCCGCCGCCGGTGATGCCGCCCGGGGGATGCATGAAGGTGCCGGCCAGATAAAGGCCCTCGACGCCGGGCACGGCATACTGCGCGAGTTCGGGTGTCGGACGATGGCCGCCAATCTGATAGAAATATTTGCCCACACCACCGACATCGCCACGCTGGAAGGTGGGTGAATCGCGCTCCATGTCGAGCGGCGTATCGAAGCGCCATGCAATGACGTTCGAATCATCGAGATTGCTGACGTAGTGCGAGTAGTGCTTGCGTATCCATTGCCCGATTTCGTCCTTTCGCGTGGCCCAGGCGGCCGCGCCGCCGTCACGCAATTCATACGGACCGAAGGCAAACAGGGTGAGGCCCGCCTTGCCCGCAGGCGCGCGCGTCGGGTCAAACTGCGAATTCAGGTGGGCGGCCAGCATCGCATGATCCGACCCCATCGAGCCATAGGAAAAATCGTCGAATATCCGAAGGAAACTCTCAAGTTTCGCCGGTGCAAAATTCGCAAGCGCGGCGCGGCCGGGTTCCTCCCCCGCATGGTATCTGGGCGCTTCGTTCAAGGCGTAATGCTGCGTCATGATGGCAAAGTCCGCCGTTTTGGTATTGCGGGCATTTTGCGCAATGCGTCCATCCAGCCCCTCCACCATGTCGCCGAGGAACCAGGGATGTATCTGACCGATGACTGCATTTTTCGCGTTCAGCACCTCTCCGCCTTTCAGACGCACCCCGGTCGCGCGGCCCCCTTTGGAAAGAACCTTTTCCACTTCGGCGCCAGACCGGAATTCCGCGCCATTGGCCTTGAGGCAGGCGATCAACGCGTTCACCAGTCCCGCGCTGCCGCCCACGGGCACGCCCGGGGGATAGGCGTGCACGAAACCGGGCATGTTGTAGAGAATCGCGCCGGTGCCCTTGACATCCGGACCCACCAGCATTTCGGCGGCGAACTTGAGCAGGTGCACCATCACCTTCTCATCCGTGAACCACTCGCGCACGATGTCGAGCATGCTCATCTGCATGTTGCGCATCAGATCGCGCCCCTCCGGGCTCTGGTCGAGCAACGCCCAGAACGGGCCCTGCGAAGGCGGCGGCACGAACATGCCAGACACGATCAGAGGAAGCAATTGCGCGCTCTTGGCAGCAAATTTGCGATAGGCCTCGGCGTCGCGCGGAGATATCTTCGCAATGGACGCACAGGTACGGTCCAGGTCGGTGTAGCTGACGATGGATGTCTGGTCGTCGAAGATCGTCGAGAACACCGCCTCCGGATAAATGTATTTCAGCCCGTATTTTGAAATCAACCCGAGTTCATCATTCCGGATGAGGGGATTGGCCTGAATCACGATGTGCGTGGCCGAATGCCAGTCGTGCCGGAACCCCGGCGCAACCAGCTCGCTGGTGACCACGCCACCGCCGAACCAGTCGTTTTTCTCAAGCACAAGAACCTTTTTCCCCGCTTTCGCGAGGTAGGCGGCCGCGATCAAGCCGTTGTGGCCCGATCCAATTGCAATGACATCGTAACTGCTACTCACAGATAAAACTCCTCTTCAAACTTGTTCTGTCATGGCCTTGCGATGCCCGCGCAGGATCCGTGAGTTCGCACAGGGATTTCGCGGTTCATGACCACACCTCCCGGGGTCTCCGGTCCGCCACGATGGACACCGGCGTATCACCTTGGACACGGAGCGTAGCGTAAATGTCCGCCGCAAGGTGAGCGTGCCGGTTCGCCATCCGGTTCAATTTTTCACGTATGGGGTCGATAACCAACGCATGGACCTGGAGGCAGAGCCCGGCCATTCATGACGCCGAACCAGCCTCCCATATCACGCCGGCAACGTCTGCCGGTTTCGGGAGAACGCGATGATTCAGTACCCCCATTGGATGCTTGCCG
>CAIUKQ010000233.1 GCA_903899705.1 uncultured beta proteobacterium | reverse complement strand
CCCAGGATTTCCACCAACATCAGCGTGCCTGCCTCGCAACCGGACGCGAACCCGCTTCGCATGTTCCTGGATTCGCTGACGCGATATGCCGCACTCCCTGCAGACACCCTCGTTCTGCCATCGCATGGCCTTCCATTCCGTGGAATGCAAGCGCGTATCGCGCAGTTGAAGGAACATCACAGGCTGCGGTTGTCGGAGCTGCTTGTGGCCTGCGAGTCTCCGCAGAGTGCCGCTGACGTTCTGGATGTATTGTTCAGGCGAAAGCTGGACAGTCACCAGATGCTATTCGCCATGGGTGAAGCCATGGCCCATCTGCACTACCTTCACGAAGAAGGCAGTGTACGCAGAATAAAATCGGGGGACGTGGTCAGGTATCAGCGCGCCTGATCGATTCAGCGTGGGCGTTCTTTTCGGGCCTGCTTGGTGAGGGTGTCCACCACCTGTATCAATTGTCGCGTGCCACCAGCCATCCTCGCGGTAGTGACATATTTTCCATCGATCACGATGCTCGGCACCGCACGAATGTCATAGGTGACCATGAGCCTTCGTACTTCATCCAGTTTTGCCTGTATTTCCGGGGAGTGGTAGATGGCCAGGAATTTTTCCCGGTCTATGCCGTTCTTGCTGATCCATTCCACCATCACTTTTTCGTCGCTGAGTTGAACGCCGTCGAAGTGGTAATTGTCGTAAATGGGCCAGTGTAAGCGTCCGATTTGTCCGATTGCCTCGAGCGTGTAGTGAAGCCGGGCAAAGCGAACCCAGCCTTCCAGGCCCTCGCTTCCCTCAGACGGAAGGGTGGGCACCCTGCGAAGCGAAATGTAATCCGGCCCCTGAACCAGCCAGCGCGAAAGTTGAGGCTGGAACTCGTAACAAATCGGACATCCGTAGTAAAAAAATTCGATAATTTCGATTTTGTCGCCCGTTGTAACCGGGCGTGGCGGGGAGAGACGCAGAAAATCGCTCCCTTTAAGATTTGCCTGGCTCAACACAGCGCCACTTGCGCAGAACAGCAGAATACCCAACGCCGCCCTAATTTTGCCGACGAACATCATGATCCCTCCAGTAGCGAACCCCGCAATTTCACACCAGGCGCCAGAATCAGCAGGAAGTTTATCCAGCTTCTTGAACCACCGCATCCAATTGCGTAGTCTAAGCGCATGTTGAAATATCTATTACCGATGATTTTGCTGTTGCTGCATTCGTCCGCTGTCTGGTCATTTGCAGACGAGGACCGTGACTGGGGTGTGCCGCCCCCACGGGAATTGCGCCAAGCACCTTATTCTGCGCCGACACCGACTGAAATTCCGGGTGCGAAACTGTTATCGACCCGGGAGTTGCATGCGATGTTGATTCTGGCGCAGACCCCGGTTCTCGTTGATGTGGCGGCCGGCGACGGCCACTCAACCATCAGGGGCGCCTACTGGATCCCAGGCGCCGGGCGGGGCAGCCACTTTTTAGACCCCTTGCAGGCTCAATTGGCGGAGTATCTGGAAAAATTGACCAATGGGGACAAGACGCGGCCATTGGTGTTTTTTTGCGTGAATGCGCAATGTTGGCTCTCTTATAACGCCAGTCTGCGCGCATCTGCCCTGGGATATTTGCGGGTTTACTGGTATCGAGGGGGCATCGCGGCATGGCAGGATGCGGAATTGCCGCTCAGCAGTGTATCAATCCCGTCCGCATCGAATACCAGCACCGGCGACAAAGGACGATAACGTCATTTGGAGGCGGCTTTTCCGGTTCCTGAACGGCGTGATTCGCCGATCAAATAATCAGCGACATTAAAAATGGTTTTTGCATCGCCTGAAACCAGGTATTTGCCCTGTACCGCGATGGCGGGCACTCCCTCAAGCCGGTATGTCTGGGCGATCTGTGCCGCACGTTTTATCTTGCTCTGGACGGTAAATGAGTGCAGTGCCGCGTCATATTTGCTGATCTCAACGCCCTGTTTGGCGAGCCAATCCGACACCCATTTCATATAAGTCGCGCCTTTGAGATTGGCGGCACCCTGCTTGTGAATGGCATCAAGAAGAGGGTGGTGCAGCTTTTCAAGGTTGCCCGTTGCCTCCAGGGCGTAAAAGACGCTGGCATCCAGTGCCCACTCATCGTTGAAGATTGCAGGTATCAGACGAAACTGCGTGTCGGCAGGCAATTTTTTGACCCACGGTATGAGCGCCGGATCCAGTGCGTGACAATGTGGGCATCGATACCAGAAAAATTCAACCACTTCAATTTTTACCCCGGTTTCCGTAGGCTGGGCTGTTTGCAGTTCGACGTAGTCCCGACCGGGCAGGGGGCGGCCCTGGGCCTGGACCGAGGCAGCAAAACTTAAAGCGAGGAATGCGAAAATCAGGCGGGCTAGCATGTGCATCTCCTTGGCATTTGCCTAACAACCGGTTGTATATCCATATCCACTAACGATCCAGACTACTTGCCCTTGGCGTCCTCTTTGGGATCGCGCACTCGGACCAACGCGGGTTCAATGCCGCTCTGGGCAAGTTGGGTGCGAATTTTGTTGATTTCATCGATCTTGCCGTAAGGACCCAGGCGTACCCGGTACATCACGCCCTTCTCCGGCACCGTCGTTGGTTCAACATTGGCCTCCAACCCGAGCATCGCCAATTTAGCCTTCAGGTTATCCGCATCGGCAGGGCTCTGAAAGGCGCCAGCCTGCAGCAGATAGATTTCCTTTTTGTCGGATTCCGATTTGCCGGCCTTTTCGCGCGCGGCGGCCTGCTTCAATTGCTCCGTGGTCACCGGTTCTTCCTGACCGGGCAGTATCCGGTAGAAATCAAACCGCGGTTTTCCATCGTCTTTTTGGGCCGCATTGGCCGCATCTTTCAGATTTTGTCCGGCCGGTGCCTGGCGTTCCGAGGGCCTGGGCTTGTCGACGAATGGTATGGGTGTTTTCAGCATGAATATCGCTATGGCAGAGGCGGTTGCAAGTCCGATGACAAAACCGATGAACACTCCCAGAAGGAGGCCGCCGCCTTTCCCGGATCTCGAAACCTGTCTTGGCTTGTAGTCCTTGGCCATTTTAACTTTCGTGTGCCGCTAGTCGGTGGGTTACTACATTTGCCTGGGCGCACTGACGCCCAGCAATGCCAAACCATTTATGAGAATCCGTCTGGCTGCGGTGGCCAGAGCCAGTCTGGCAAGCCTGACCGCAGGTTCCGGGACCAGAAAGCGCTCGGCATTATAGTAACCGTGAAACTCCGCGGCCAATTCGCGCAAATAAAAAGCCACATAATGCGGAGACAGTTCCGATGCAGCCCTTTCCAGAACTTCCGGATACTGGTCCAGGACACCCAGCAGGCTCAATTCCCTGGCTGAATCAAGAACTGCAAGGTCTTGTGAGGCAAAAAAGGCCTCTTCGCCCCCATTTGTCATGGCTTCGGATTCGTCCGGATACTGGGTTCGCCATTGCTCCAGTGCGGAACATACCCGGGCGTGGGCGTATTGGACGTAGTACACCGGATTTTCCTCGGACTTCGACTTGGCAAGGTCGATGTCGAATACGAATTCGGAGTCCGGCTTTCGGGAAACCAGGAAGAAGCGCGTCGCATCACGCCCCACCTCGTCGATCAGGTCCCTCAGGGTAACGTAGGCGCCGGCCCGCTTGCTGATTTTGACTTCCTCGCCTCCGCGCATCACCGTGACCATCTTATGGAGCAGGTAGTCGGGGTAACCGCTGGCGATTCCACGCCCGGCGGCCTGCAATCCCGCCCTGACACGGGTAATCGTGCTGTGATGATCGGAGCCCTGAATATTGATGGCGCGGGTGAACCCCCGCTCCCATTTTGTGATGTGGTAGGCGACGTCGGGCACGAAATAGGTGTAACTGCCATCCGATTTGCGCATGACCCGGTCTTTGTCATCGCCGTAATCGGTGGTTTTCAGCCACAAAGCGCCATCCAGTTCGTAGGTTTTGCCTGCGGACTGCAGGGCGACTACAGCGGCATCGACGCGGCCATCGACGTATAGCGAAGACTCAAGGTAGTAATTGTTGAAAGAGACGCCGAATGCTTTCAGGTCAAGGTCTTGCTCGGCGCGAAGCTCTCTTATGGAAAAAGTCCGGATGGCGTCAAGGTTCTCGCTGTCACCGGCTTTGGTTTCAAGGAATTTGAGTGCGAGTTCCCCGATGTACTCCCCGTGATAGCCATTCGCCGGGAACTCTCCCGGTTGTCCGAGGTGTTCGCGCACTCTTGCTTGAACCGATAGTGCGAGATTGTTGATCTGGGCACCGGCGTCGTTGTAGTAGAACTCGCGAGTAACACGGTAACCCTGGGTTTCAAGCACAGCTGCGAGGCTGTCTCCCAATGCCGCCTGTCTGCCATGGCCGACATGGAGGGGGCCGGTAGGATTTGCAGAAACGAATTCCAGCAGCACAGAGTCTTCGCGGCGTGGCTTTGCCCTGCCAAATTCCGCGCCATCAGTCAGCACGGCACTGACCACCTGCTGCTTGGCTGACGATTTCAGTTTGAGGTTGATGAATCCGGCACCGGCAACCTCGGCGGATTCGAGCCAATCCGAGGCAGGGAGAGCGTTCAACAGGGACTGAGCGAGCGCTTTTGGATTCTGGCGAAGACGCCGGGCAAGCTGCATGGCCAGCGCGCTTGAATAATCGCCGAATTGGGCCTGCTTGCACCGCTCAAGCGTAATGATCGATGAGGGCTCACCGGGAAGCACGGCGGCAAGCGCCCTGCCCAGCAATTCGTGCAGGTGGGATCTGATCTGGACAGACATGCGAACCGCGAGATCGCGCTCAGGAAAGGGCAGGCATTATAACCAAGCGTTGGGGCCGGAACGCCGGGTTAATTCCTGATTGCGCCCAATTCGCGGGGTCTTCGGGGGCGTGATTCCCGCTCGCCCCTAGAACTCGAGTGGGTCTACGTCAAAATGCCATCGGACCCTCGAAGACTGTTCATGCAAACGCGCATTCCATGACCTCAAAAACTCCTGAAGGATGGGCCGCGAGCGGGACTGAACGACCACTTGTGCGCGTTCGAGCCCGGCCAGTCGGGGCAGCGTGGCAGGTGATGGATCGTAAATCGTCAGCGCATCGGATGCCTCCGGCGCGATGGATACCGCGTTATTGAGAAATAACAAGGCATCGGGCATTTTGGCGGAGTACGCCCGCAGAGCCGCCTCATGCATGAAAGGAGGGAATCCGGCAGCACGACGCTGGTCGAGCAATTCCTTCGCATAGCCTTCGTAGTCGTGCTGTTGCAATGCGGCATACAGCGGGTGGGTCGGGTATCTCGTCTGAATCAGGACTTCACCCGGCAATTCGGCGCGGCCCGCCCGCCCGGAGACTTGCTGCAATTGGGCAAACATTCGCTCTGGCGCCCTGTAGTCGGCGGCAAACAGACCCGCATCCGCGTTCAGCACGCCAACCAGCGTGACCTTTTCGAAATGATGTCCTTTCGCAAGGATTTGCGTGCCCACCAGTATGTCCGCGCCGCCGGATTGGGCGATATCCAGCAACCCTTTCAATCCGCTGCCGGCGCTGTCCGAATCAATTCGCAGTACGCGGGCGCCTGGGAATTTTTCACTGACTTCGCTTTCCAGTCTTTGCGTACCGCGTCCAAACGGTGCGATATCCAGATTGCCGCATTGGGCGCAGGTGCGGGGTATGCGTGCCTGATAGCCGCAGTGATGGCATCGGAGCAGCTTGCTGCCGAGGTGGACCACCAGATTGACGGAGCACCGCGGGCAGCCCCCGACCCAGCCGCAATGACCGCACGCCAGCACCGGTGCGTAACCGCGGCGGTTGAGAAAGAGCACGGACTGTTCACCACGCTCGAGGCGGCGCGCGAGTGCCTGCACCAGAGGCGCCGAGAGCCCTTCCTTCATCGGTGATTGCCTGGTGTCCACAAGATGTATCGTCGGCAGTCGAGCGAGTTCGTGGGCGCGCCGCGACAGCCTGAGCAACCGGTAGCGACCCGTTTGCGCATGGTGAAGAGTCTCCAGTGACGGCGTCGCGGAGCAAAGAAGCACCGGCACTTTGGCCTGGCTTGCCCGGAAAATAGCCAGATCACGCGCCGAATACCGCAAACCTTCCTGTTGCTTGTATGAAGAGTCCTGTTCCTCGTCGACGACTATCAATCCCAGCTTGGGCATCGGGACGAATACGGCGAGCCTTGTGCCCAGGACAATATCCGCCTCGCCGTTGCTCGCAAGAACCCAGGTGCGCGCCCGTTCCGTCTGTCCCATGTTGCTGTGCTGTATGCAGAGGCTGGCACCGCGAAACCGCTCGCGAAAAAGGGTCTCCAATGAGGGTGTCAGGGCAATTTCCGGCACGAGGACCAGGGCTTGCCGGCCATCGGCCACCACCCGGGAGATCAGGTTGAGGTAAACCTCAGTCTTGCCGCTGCCGGTAATGCCAAGTAACAGGAAGCTTGCATAGGAATTGAGCTGGTCTGCCACTTCATTGAATGCCTTGGTTTGTTCCGAATTCAGCGAATGGGTGGTGACGAATTCGACCGGCGCTTGAAGCTTTGTTTCTTCCCTGATCCATTCCTTTTCGAGAAATTCCGCAATATGGGAACGACTGCTGCTCGACAGGCTGGAGAGTTCGAGCGCGGACAATGCGCCTGTCTGCAATGCTTCGAGAAGCCTGCGACGTGCTTTCTGCCGTTCCGGCAGGCTATCGAGCGCGCTTCGACCCAGGTTGGTGGCGGAATAGTGAATGGATCGCGGATCCGGTGGAAATTCCACGGGTTCCGGCCGGCGCAAACGTGGCGGCAACGCTGCCAGAAGTGCCTCGCCGATCGGCACCTGATAGTAATCACTGCAGAACTTCCCGAGGGCCATGAGGTCGGAGGGAAGGGGGGCGATATCCCTCAATATTCGTTCGCAGGGTTTGAGCTTCTCTTTCGGCACGGAGGAATCTGCACCGACCTCGACAACTATTCCGACCATGCGGCGGCGACCGAAACTGACAACGACCCTCGCGCCTACGTCGCCCGCACTGGCGTCGTCGGACAGATAATCAAACAGCCTTGGCAGTGGAACATCGAGTGCGACGCGAATTATGACGGTCATCTCGATTGGCTCATGGAGAAAGACAGACGTGCCGCCCTGATTGAGAGCAGCGTCACCGAACATTGTAATTTCTGCAACCAGAGGATCGCGTCACACCGTATGCCGAGGCGAAATTCGGTCTTTCGGAAATCAAGGGAATTCTTCAAAAACATTCCTAAACTCAATGATCGAAAAAGGATTTTCCTTTTGCCCACATTTTCTGTGGACAAATCTGTGGATATCAGCGTAACCACTACGTAACATGCCAAAACAAAAGGACTTTTTTCATTTGAACATTTTACGCTCTACATTTTTTATCTTTAGCATTCAGATACCTATGAGAGTTTTCCCAGTGGCTGGGCCAAATGCTACGCCGCTCTTGACATTTCACGGGATGGTGTGAATAAGTCCGACCTCACAGTAGCCTCGTGAACCGGAAAAGATACCCATTCCGAGCGGGATTTCCACCCATTCAGGTCTGACGTGGGCCACATGAAGTTGATTCAGGACGCCGCTCCACCACCGTTGATGGCCACAGGATCCGGATGATGCGTCTAGTCGATACGGGGCTCGCCGGACGATGGTCCGTGGACGCTGGCGAAAACCATCTATTTGTGGAGGGGCACGCTCAATTCGTGAACGGCATCCACGAGAACGCCAACATTTTCCGGGTTGGTCTGGGGAACGATGCCATGTCCGAGATTGAAAATGTGGCCGGCCCCGGCGCCATAGGAATTCAGAACCTTTCCCACCTCGGTCCGGATTGTCTCGGCTGATGCATGAAGAATCGCCGGGTCAAGGTTGCCTTGAAGCGCAACGCGGTCGCCGACCAGGCGTCGCGCTTCGCCCAGGTCCTTGGTCCAGTCAAGGCCAACGGCATCACAGCCGATACCTGCGATGGTGTCAATCCAGTTTCCCCCGCCTTTGGTAAACACAATGCTTGGGATTCTCATCCCGCCACTTTCACGCTTCAGGCCGGCGACAATCTGCGCCATGTAATTCAGCGAAAACTCCCTGTAAGCGGTATGTGAAAGGCTGCCACCCCAGGTATCGAAGATCATGACCGCCTGGGCACCGGCTTCGATCTGCGCGTTGAGGTAGTCGGTTACTGCGCGCGCATTTGTCTCGAGAATATGATGCAGCAACGCCGGCTCGCGGTAGAGCATGTTCTTTATGGTTCGAAAGTCCGCGCTGGCACCTCCTTCAACCATGTAGCAGGCGAGCGTATAGGGACTTCCGGCGAATCCGATGAGTGGCACGCTGCCGTCCAGCGCCCTGCGGATTTCCGATACGGCATCGGTGACGTAGCGCAATTCAATCGAAGGATCCGGAGGGGCAATTTTGGAGATCGAATGTGCGTCGCGAAGGGGCCGTTCAAATCGCGGTCCCTCACCTTCGACAAAATACAGGCCCAGCCCCATTGCGTCGGGAACCGTAAGGATGTCGGAAAACAAAATGGCGGCATCAAGTTTGAATCGCGCCAGAGGCTGAAGCGTGACTTCAGTGGCCATGGACGGGTTTTTCGCCAACGCCAGAAAGCTTCCTGCTTTTTTGCGCGTGTCGTTATATTCCGGAAGGTAGCGCCCGGCTTGGCGCATCAGCCAGACCGGCGTATGAGACGTTGGCTGGCGCAGCAACGCCCGGATCAGGGTGTCGTTTTTAAGGGGTTTCATATTCAGTAATGGAGTGCGTTCATCGGGCACCGATGAGGCGCGAGTCACCCCGATTCGATGATTTCCGCAACGGGTTGAAAATTCAGAGCCGCATCAAGCGCTTGGTGATGAATGCCCACTCGGCAGTCTCAATCGGGGTGATGGACAGGCGGTTGCCGCGCGCCAGTATCCGCATGTTGGCAAGTTCCTTGTGTTCCCTGAGAGTCGCAAGACTGATAAGGGGGGTCTTGGCCACAAGTTCGACATCCACATGGAACCAGCGCGGTGCATCCATTTTGGCCGCAGGCTCGAAATGAGGGCTGTGGCGGTCGAATTGCGTGCTATCCGGATAGGTTGCGGAGCAAACCTTGGCGATTCCGGCGATGCCGGGCTCCGGGCAACTGGAGTGGTAGAAAAACACCGGGTCACCGATGGCCATGTCCTTCATCATGAAGTTGCGGGCCTGGTAGTTGCGCACACCGAACCAAGGCGTCTTCCTGTCTCGGACAAGATCATCAATACTGAATTCCCCTGGCTCGGATTTCATAAGCCAATGTCGCATCACGCCTGTCCCGTAAGTTCGAATTATTCGATCCGCCCGCGAAAAATTGCGGCGTTACCCCATCCCGACCCGCGTGCATTCAGACCCGGTCGAAAAAACAAACGCAGGCGCAAAGCACCTGCGTTATGCCTTCAATTGCAACAATTCGGGTGCCCCCCGCCATTGCCGTTGAACCCTTATCCTGAACCATAAGGTTCAAGGTGGCTGCCTTCCGGTCGCATCAGGTGCATCCGACGAGGGATGCGCACAACAGCAACGCTTGGTCGGCAACGCGATAACAACTATTGGTTCAAGAAACTTCGGGTCCTGGCGAACAAAGCAGGGGACATAAACTATGTGACTAGTGAAACTCTGGATCGTCCAGCCGATTACGTTTCGGTTGCCATTCAGGTCCCGGCCATTTACCCGAATATCGGGCCAGGATCAGAGAAGCTTTTCCTGTGGGTCGAGTGCCTGATCAAGAACTTCTTGCATTGAATTTATTCTACGCCGGTAAGACTCCAAGTCAATGCCGGAAGCACCTGTTTTTGAGCCCATCATTTCATTGGCCAAATTGAGTGCTGCCATGACAGCAATCCGCTCGGCACTGGCGACTTTGCCGGAGGCCTTGATTTCATTCATCTTGCGGTCGAGTAAGGCGACTGATGTAAGCAGGTCCTCGCGCTCCCCGTCGCTGCAGGCCACCTTGTAGGTGCGGCCCATGATGGTGACGTCAAGCGTTTCTTTTTTTGCACTCATTCCGGAATCTGCTTGAGAAGGCTCTCGATTCGCGCGCGGGCGCCATCAATCTTTTCGCCAAGCAAACGATGGTCGCCCTGCAAAGTGGTCAGCCGTTCACGCAGGTCGCGATTTTCGTCGCGTAGACGCTGGCAAAGCTGTACTGTTTGCTGGACTTTTTCTTCCAGGGCGACGAATTCTGCATCCATCGACGCACTATAGTTTGAAAAATCCTGTTGAGTCAAGGTGTAAGGTGTTGTTCTCAATGTGAAATGATATGGATGCCAACTTCGGGATGTCGCTGGGTCGCGGCCAAGTCTCAAACAGAGGGTAGGGGCGTTGGCCCGAGTTTCCGTTCCTGCTGGCATGATTGCGGCGACTCCGGATCGAGGGGAACAACACACTTTTTGTTAGAGGAATGTGTTTCCGGCGATCGGCAATCGGAACCGATGACGCGAGCGTCGCAACCCTGCCGTGGTCCCGCACTGGTAATTTCTGATAATGTCGCTGGATGCAATCAGGACCTGCGGATGCGATCAATCTGACTTCGATAAAGCGAGCGCTGGTCGTAAAACTTCGTCATCACGGCGATGTTTTACTCAGTACGCCGCTGTACACCTCACTCAAAAAGAACGTGCCGGGGATTGAGGTCGACGCCCTGGTTTATTCGGATACCAGCGCTATGCTGGAGGGGAATCCGGAGATTTCGCGAATCTTTCATATCGACCGCGGCTGGAAATCCCTGTCTCCTTGGACGCAGGTGGGCCACGAATGGCGGTTAATACAGAGGCTGCGTGAACGGCATTATGACCTCCTGATTCACCTGTCCGAGCATTCGCGAGGCGCCTGGCTGGCGCGATTGCTGGCTTGTCCCTACACGGTTGCACCGGATTACTCGCGACGTTCGAAATTCTGGCGACGAAGTTTTACGCATCGATTTTCGCTGCCCAAGAACGCGCACCGCCACATGGTCGAATGGAATCTGGATGCGCTCAGGAGGATAGGGATTCAGCCGGCCGAATCGGAACGAAAGCCGGTTCTTGTCGCAGGACCACAGGGTGAGGCCGAGGCCGACATGCAACTGAAGGCGCATGGCCTCGAAAAAGGCGGATTTGTGCACCTCCATCCGGCTTCCCGCTGGTCTTTCAAATGCTGGCCCGAAGCCCGCAATGCCGCATTGATCGATGCCCTGGCGGCACGCGGGGAAAGGGTGGTCATGACGGCGGCACCGGACAGTCACGAACTTGAGTTCCTCACGCGAATCTCTGCTCTTTGCAAGGTCAAGCCTATCAATCTTGGAGGCAAACTGTCATTGAAGGCTTTGGCCGCGCTCACCGGCAGGGCCAAGTTGTTCATCGGCGTTGACTCGGCGCCGATGCACATGGCGAGCGCCGTTGGCACGCCGGTGGTTGCGTTGTTTGGTCCCAGCGGCGAGAAGGAATGGGGGCCATGGTCAAGCGTCGCGCGCGTGGTCGCCTCCGACGCCCATCCCTGCCGGCCCTGCGGCATCGACGGTTGTGGCGGTGGAAAAATCAGTGACTGCCTTGTGACACTTCCGGAAGGCCGTGTATTGCAGGCCGTCTACGAATTGCTGGGTCGATAAAGGTGCGGCCAGGCCAGCCTGTTCGTCGAACGTGAAGATAGCGATCATCCGGCAAAGGTATGACGCTCACGGAGGCGCTGAACGATTCGTTTCCCGTGCCGTCGACGCGCTCAGGGCACAGGGCACCCAGGCCACCATTATTGCGCGGCAATGGACGGGCGAAAGCGGGACGGGTAACTGGCTTCGCTGCGACCCGTTCTATGTGGGCAGAATCTGGCGTGACAGAAGTTTTGCGCGCGCCGCATGCAAGGCGGTTGCCGCCGGCGATTTCGATCTGGTGCAGTCGCATGAACGGATTCCGTGTTGCGACATCTACCGGGCTGGCGATGGCGTTCACGCCCAATGGCTGGAAAATCGTGCTAGTTCGCTGGGGCGCTTGCGGCGCCTCGCATTGCGCCTGAGCCTTTTTCACCGGCACCTGATCAATGCGGAGCGGCGCCTTTTCGCGAGCCCAAGATTGCGCGCGATCATCTGCAATTCGCGCATGGTGCGCGATGAACTGGCCCGCTGGTTTCCGGCAGTTTCGGACAGGTTGCACGTAATCCACAACGGGGTGGATCTTGAGCGGTTTGACCCTGCGCGGGCACTTGCCCACCGGGATGCCATGCGCCAGCGCATGGGCATCCCGCCTGACGCGCGCACGCTGCTTTTCGTGGGGTCGGGGTTCGAGCGCAAGGGTGTGAGAGTCCTGATCGATGCGTTTGCGCGGATTCGCTCCAAGACTGACTTTCTCGTGGTCGTGGGTCGCGATCGTCATTCCTCGCGCTACCGGGCCCATGCCGAATCGCTCGGACTTTCAGGCAGGGTTCACTGGGCCGGAGCCCAGGAAGATGTTCTCCCCTGGTATGGGCTTGCCGATGCCTTCGCCCTGCCCACGCTATACGATCCGTTTCCCAACGCCGCACTTGAAGCGCTGGCATGCGGGTTGCCTGTCATCACCACCCGGCAATGCGGGGCGGCAGAAATCATCCGCGAGGGATGGAACGGCTACGTTTGCCAGGATTCGCTGGACCCGGTCGAACTGGCAGACAAGGTCACCATGGTCCTCGACAATTCGCCATCCATGCGGATCAACGCCAGATCCAGTGTGAAAGCGTTGGGTTTGCAGGATATGACGCAGGCGCTGCTTGAACTGTATGCATCCCTCGCGGCGGCGGCGTCCAATTCGCGTTGACAAAGCGGGGCTTTGTCCCCGGGGCAGTCGTGGGCTGGACGCCGGTTTTGCTGGGGGAAGCAGGTGAATTCCGGTTATAATTGAGACCTTTCCGTGAGGGTGAACCGGTGTCCGTCCGATCCAGCCGGGACCTTTATTTTCGACTGCTGGGCTTCGTTCGTCCCTATTGGCGAGTATTCGGGATCGCCATTCTTGGGATGGTGCTCTCGGCTGCCTCCGAACCCTTGTTCCCCGCCCTGATCAAGCCGCTGCTCGATGGCAGTTTTGTGGGGCGCGATCCTTTCTATACCCTGTGGATTCCCGTTGCGCTGGTAGGTGTTTTCGTTTTGCGCGGCATTCTCAGTTTTCTCACGTCCTACGCCATGGCCTGGGTATCGAACAAGGTGGTGCTGGACCTCAGGAACGCGATGTTCGGGCGGATGCTGAACCTTCCGACCCGGTATTTCGATCACCAGTCCTCCGGTGCGCTCATATCCAAGGTGGCCTATGACGTCAATGGGGTGACGGGCGCGGCAACCGGCGTATTGGCCGTCCTCGTCGAGGATTCGCTGAAGGTTGTTTTTCTTCTCGCCTATCTCCTTTACCTCAACTGGAAGCTGACGCTCATCGCGCTTTGCATAATCCCCTGCATCGCCGTTGTCATCAGGCTCTTTTCTAAACGACTGCGGTCCATGAGCGAGGAGTCCTTGAAAGCCATGGGCCGCATTACCCATTGCCTGCAGGAAGCAGTGGAATGCCACAAGGTGGTCAAGATTTTCGGCGGGCAAAGCTATGAAAAACGCCGCTTCGACCGCGCCCTGCAGGACTTGCGCGGCTACAGCATGCGCCAAACCGTGGCGGCCGCGGGCACGGTACCCATCGTGCAATTATTCGCCGCGTTGGCGCTTGCCATCATCATCAGCATCGCTTTGCAGCAATCGGCGAACAACCAGATCACCGTTGGCGATTTCATGTCCTTCATAACGGCCATGCTCATGTTGCTGCAGCCAATGAAACACCTCGCCGACCTCAACGCGCCGCTGCAGCGAGGACTGGCATCGGCCTCGAGTGTTTTCGGCCTGGTCGATGAAGAGGCCGAAACCGACGAGGGAACCCAAATGCTGGGGCGGGCAGCCGGTGCGCTGACCTTCGACAATGTGGTGTTGACCTATCCGGGGGCGATGCGCCCGGCGTTGAACGGCGTCAACATTGTCATCAAACCCGGTGAAACGGTGGCCCTGGTTGGTCCGTCCGGGGGCGGCAAAACCACCTTCGTCAATTTATTGCCGCGCTTTTATACCCCGACATCCGGCCGAATCCTGCTGGACGGCGTGGACTTGCGCGATATCAAACTGGGCGCGTTGCGTTCCAACATTGCCCTGGTTAGCCAGGACGTCGCCCTGTTCAACGATACGGTCGAGGCAAATATCGCTTACAGCAGCTTTGGCGAGGTTTCCCGGGAGCAGGTAGAAGCCGCTGCGACTGGTGCACATGCTATTGATTTTATTAGGGAAATGCCGCAAGGGTTTGACACGGTCGTGGGTGAAAATGGAGTGCGCCTATCAGGCGGGCAGCGCCAGCGCATCGCTATAGCCCGGGCCCTGCTGAAAGATGCGCCCCTGTTGATTCTTGATGAGGCCACTTCCGCTCTGGACAGCGAATCGGAAAGGCATGTCCAAGAGGCGCTGGCCACGTTGATGAAGGGGCGAACCACCGTGGTCATTGCGCATCGGCTATCCACCATCGAGCACGCCGATCGCATTGTGGTACTGCAGCGCGGTGCCATCATGGAAACCGGGACCCACCAGGAGTTGCTATTGAAGGACGGGCTGTATGCACGTCTTTACAAAATCCAGTTTTCGCTCGACGACGAAGCCCGGGGGCGGATGATCTCTAGCCAGTCGGTCCAGGCGGGCACGATGGCATGACCCGTTTCGAGATTCTGCATTCCGAATCTTCATGCGGTTGGGGCGGACAGGAACTGCGAGTCATTGACGAAGCCCGGGGTTTCCTGAGCGAGGGCCATGGCGTCACGCTGGTTGCACCCGCCGAGTCACGAATCATTGTCGAGGCGCGAAGCCGCGGGGTCCCGGTGGTTGCATTGCCGATCGCCAGGCGATCTGTTGCCGCATTGCGCGCGCTTCGAGCTCACATCGCCTCGCGGCGCATTGATATAGTGAACTCCCACAGCTCCACCGACAGCTGGTTGTCGGCAATTGCGCTGCAAACCGTCAGGGAGGGCCCGAAACTGGTGAGAACCCGCCATGTTTCCGCGCCGATAACGGGCAACTGGCCGACCCGGTGGTTGTACCGCCGCGCCGCGGACCATGTGGTGACCACCGGCGAGGCCCTGCGTTTGCAGGTGATCAGGGAAGCCGGTGTTCGTGAATCCAGGGTGACGTCGGTGCCCACCGGTCTGGATCTTGAGCGGTATTCCCCAGGCGACCAACGCGCAGCGCGCGTGGAGCTGGGGATAGCCGACGACAAATTCGTGGTCGGTGTGGTGGCCACCCTGCGCAGCTGGAAGGGCCATCGCTACCTCGTCGAGGCGTTTGCTGCGAAGGCGTGTGAAAACTGGCAGCTACTCATCGTCGGCGGCGGCCCGGGTGAAGAAAACCTGCGGCGCCAGGTTTCCGAACTGGGCATCGAAAAAAAAGTTCTTATGCCGGGCAACCAGTCGGATGTGCTGCCATGGTTGCGGGCCATGGATGCATTTGCGCTGCCTTCGTATGCGAATGAAGGCGTTCCGCAGGCGATCATGCAAGCACAGGCCTGCGGTATTCCAGTGGTCAGCACCGCTGTCGGATCGATCACGGAGCTCATCGCCGACAATGAAACCGGGCTGCTTGTGACACCGAAGGACGTCGATTCGCTGGGGGCTGCCATCGTTCGCCTGGCTGGCGACGCAGCCCTTCGCCGCCGCCTGGCCGATGCGGCCCATCAACAGGCGCTTCAACGTTATTCCGATCGTTTGATGATCGAGCGTATGTCAGACGTGTTTCGATCCGTTATGGCGGCTCGTGCACCATGAACCTGCCCTTTGCGGATGCCCTGCTCCACAGTTACATCTCGCGCAAATCGGGAAGAGAGGTTCCGCTCTTTGAACCCGGAAAGCTGGCGTCGATGCGCAGCGTTCTGTTGATGCTCACCACCGGCCTTGGTGACGCCGTACTTTCTTCGCCGGTATTTCCCGCTATTCGTGCGGCGATGCCACAGGCGAAACTTCGCCTTTTCTGCCGTGCGTCATGGGCGCCGTTGTTCAGGTCGGACCCCGATCTGGATTCGGTCATTCCCTACCATGGGAAGTACCGTCGCTTCTTCTCAACGGTTGCCACGCTTCGATCGTTTATGCCGGATCTCGCCGTGGTTCTTCACGGCAATGATCCAGACATCATTCCCCTCGCGTACCTTGCCGGCAGCCGTTATGTGGTTCGAATTCCGACTCGCGGCACGCGCTACGAATTCCTTCTGGCCAACCGGGATCGCGCGCAGGATGCGAGCACGGTGCCTGGCCTGCACTATGTCGACAATCGCCTGCGGATACTGGATACACTGGGCATTCCCGCCATCAGACACACGCCCCGAATTCACCTTGATCCGGGCGCTGTTGCCGCAGTGAGGGCGCAGCTTGCCGGTCGCTTGAACGGTGCGCCTTATTGGGTTTTGCATGCCAATGCTGCGGATCCGTACAAGGGCTGGCCTCCGGAGCGATTGCGCGAGTTGCTGGTGATGGCGCGGCAGCAATGTGGGCGCCATGCGGCTTTGCTCACGGGGGGTAGCGGTGAGGCCGGTTCATTGCGGGCGCTTGCCGGGGGCATTGAGGGCGTACATGTTGTCGCGGGTGAGTTCGATGTTGCCGGGACCGCGGCGATTCTTGCCGGCGCTGATTGCGTGGTGGCGCCGGACACGGGAATTCTGCATCTGGCGGCGGCTTTGGACCGTCCCGTGATCGGGCTCTATGCGCCCACGTTTTCAGATCTGGTCGGGCCGCGATCGAGCAACGCTATTCCCATCGTCATTCAGAAACCCCAGACCTGCGATCCCTGTGTTGAAAAGCAATGCCCGTTCACGCCCCGGAACTGCATGGATCAGATCACGCCGGAGGAAGTATTCACGGCGCTGCGCAAGCAACTGGGGAACGCATGAAGCAGACCATCGCGCATCTGCTGCCCGACTACAATCCGTTTCCTCCGCGTTACCCCGCCGGCACGGAATTGCGCGTGGAACAGGTCGCGCAGCGGCAGCAGCGCTATCGTCCGGTCGTGGTGTGCGGCTGGTTTGCGGGACAGGCGGAATCCGAAGCCGTCGGAACCATGAACATCCGCAGGATCCGCGTGGGGCGGGCATACCGGCGCCTGTTCCAGAAAATCACCCGTATCGATCCGCTGCCTTATGGTGAGCGCATGTGGCGCGTCATTCAAAATGAAGGTGCGGCGCTGCTTCACATTCACAATGAGCCCAAGCTGCTTGCCGGCATGCAGGCAAGGCTGCGCCATGACCCGCGTCCGGTGATTGTGCATGTTGCCAACGAAAAACCCCTGCCTGCTGGGGCCATGTCTCGCGTTACGCAATGGGTGGCATGCAGTCAATACATTGCGCGATGGCTGATCGATCACAATGGCATCGACCCGAACCTCGTCGAGGTCATCTATACGGGCGTTGACAGCAGGGCGCGGGCACCGGGATGGCAGACGTCTGACGCAACGAGAAACCTGATTCGTGAACGTTTTGGCGTCAATCGGCCTGATGTGACGGTTCTTCTGTTTGCGGGGAGACTGGTCAGGGAAAAAGGGGTGGTGGAACTGCTGGATGCCTTCGAGCAATTGCGCGCCGTGCACGGCGACAAGTTGGAGTTGTTGATTGCGGGTAACGTTCGAGATAGCGACGATCCGCGAAACGAGAAGGCCGTTTATGGAAAGGCGGTCGTTGCCCGAATTGAGCAAACGCCGGGCGCGCGCTGGGTGGGGAGTTTGCCGCCCCAGGATATGCATGAATTTCTGATTGCAGGGGACATTTTTGTACTGCCCTCTCTTTGGGCCGACCCCTTTCCGACGGTGATGCTGGAAGCGGCCGCGGCAGGCATTCCAATTGTGGCGGCGGCTCGGGGAGGTATGACCGAATTCCTGGCGGACTGCCCCGGTTTCGACGCGGACATGCGGCCCGAGGATCCGGAAAGCCTCTCGTCCGCGATTGAGCGCTACCTTCTCAATGAAGAGAGCCGGCGTGTGGCAGGGAACTGGTTGCGCGCACGCGTGGAAGCGCAATTTGACTGGTCCCGGGTCTGCAACGACATGGAAGACCTGTATGACAGGCTGCTCAAACCGGGAACCCCGCGACCATGACCGGTTGGATGTCCCTGCCATTCCTGCTTTTTCTCTTTGTCCTTCCATTCCCGGGCACGGTCGCACTGCGCCTGCTGTGTCTGGTGGCGGCCTTTGTCATCGCGGCCGGATTCTGGAAACAACTGAATCCCCCGTCAATTGAGGGCAAAGGCTTCTTCGCCCTGTGGATTTTGCTGGCACTGATATCGCTCGCGTTTGCGTCGGATCCTGCTTACAGCCTTGGCGAAATCAAGAACGAAGTCGGCTACACGATGATGGCAATGCTTGCGTTCTATGTTTATATCGATGACCGGCGAAAGGCGACGCAGGGTGCGTGGGCCGTTGTTGCCGTGGTGGCGGTCATTTCGTCGTGGTCGTTGTGGTTCTGGATGCGTCACGGGGAATGGCAGGACGATGCGGGGTTTGGAGGTGTCGGTACATTTGTCGGGCTTGTGCTGATGGCTGTGCCCGCCATGGTATTGATCTGGTTCTGGCAGCCGAAAGCGAGGGGCGTTTTGGTCGTGGTTGCATTGGCCGCATTGCTGGCTGCCGCGTACAGCCGCCAGCGCGCGTTCTGGCCCGCTCTGGGCATCGAACTGACTCTGCTGGTCCTTTTGCTCCGATTCAAAGCGCAGGTCAATTTGTCTGCCCGGCGCGCGTTGTTGTTCGTTGCGGTTATTGCCGGTGCGGGATTGATCCTTCTCGTCGCGACACAGGGTGCCCGACTTGGTGAGCACGGCGGCAAGGTTGAAGTCGGCAACGATTTGCGTCTCCGGTACTGGCCGGCCGTGGTCGCCCGGATCGCAGAACAGCCGCTCCACGGAGCGGGTTTCGGACGCAATGCGATGAAGCTCGGCCACCCGGATCTTGTGCCCTCGGAGGATCCGATGTTCTGGCATGCGCACAACCTGTTTCTGAATTACGGGCTTGCGATGGGCGTTCCGGGAATGATCGCCCTGTTCCTTCTCTTTGCCAGTCTTGCCGCGACGTATTGGCGGATGTATCGAAAGGAGGATCCCATTCTCGCTACGATTGGAATTGCAGGCATGTTGCTGCTTTCCAGTATCGTGCTGCGCAATCTCACCAATGACTTTTTCCAGCGGGACGTAGCGCTGATGTTCTGGGCCATGAATGGATTATTGCTCGGTGCAGGTTTGCGGCTTCAACGGGCGGAAGGACGGGTCGAACCGTGAAGATTGCTTTCTACAATGTCACCGCCACCTCCATTCACGGAGGCCTTGAGACCTATTGCTGGGAGGTCGGTCGCGCGTTGTCGCGTCGAGGGCATCAGGTTGATATCGTTGCCGGAAATCGCGGGGGGGGCTGGCATCAGGAAGTCGGACTTCATCAGTTTCCGTATCGCGCGGAAAAATCGTGGCCGGATCTGGGCGTGCGGTTTCGACGCCTGTCGGAAAGATTGTCATTTGCGTGGACCTCGATGGATCATCTGACAAGCGCCGGTTACGACGCTGTGATCGTCAACAAGCCTTTTGACTTTCCCATTCTGTGGCGGGCCCGGCAGCGCGGTTTGCGGGCGGTGACCCTGTTTCGTTCCGGAGGCACTGATTTTTTCCCCGGCGACCACTACTTCTCGGGGGCGATTCAGCACTGGGTGTCCTCGAGCCAATACAACGCCCTGCAGGTGCAGGCGCGTTACCGCCGCCCCGTTCAGGTGATCCACAATGGCGTGGACGTTGATGTGTTTCAACCATCACCAAAGGACGCGGCAATACGGTCATCGCTGGGTGCCGGACCGGAGGATGTGCTGGTCGTCAGCGTAGGGCGGCTGGTTGGCTGGAAGGGAACCCGGGTGGTACTGGAAGCCATTGCCGGTCTGGATCCGAAAGTCCGTTGCGTTGTGGTGGGGACCGGCCCGGAAGAGGCGGCCTTGCGCGCTCGAGTCGCCGCACTGGGCATTTCCGATCGCGTGCATTTCGCCGGCCACGTTGATCATTCGGATCTGCCCCGCTTGCTTGCTCAATGCGATATTTTTGTTCAACCTTCCATCGGCGAGGAAGCTTTCGGGATCAGCGTGGTCGAGGCCATGGCCTGCGGATTGCCGGTGCTTGCCTCCAATAACGGGGGGTTGCCGGAAATCGTCATTGATGGGGAAACCGGTTCCTTGCTGAAACCGGGAAATGTCTCCATCTGGCGGGACGCGATCGCATCCCTTGCGGGCAGTCGCGCACAGATTGAGGAGCGTGGCGCAGCGGGAAGGCTGCGTGTGGAAAAGCAATTCAGTTGGGCTGCGAACGCCGCCCGTCACGAGGCGATTCTGGAGTCGGGCATATGTGCGGCATCCTAGGCGCGTTAAACCGGTCAGGTGCGTCAGCGGATCTGGACGCCGCCATCGCGAAACTCCGGCACCGCGGACCCGACGATTCGGGATCGTGGGTGGAGGACGCGATGCAACTGGGATTCGTGCGCCTGTCGATTCTGGATTTGTCGCCGGCCGGGCACCAGCCAATGGTCAGTCCGGACGGTCGATATGTAATTGTTTTTAATGGAGAAATATACAATTTCGCAGAGCTCCGGAAAAATCTTGAAGCCGCCGGCGAAATATTCCGGGGGCACTCGGATACGGAAATTCTTTTGCGCCTTTTCGAGCGACGCGGCTTTGAAGCCTGCCTTTCCCAATTGCGGGGTATGTTCGCCTTTGCCGTTTGGGACAGAAGCGAAAAGACCCTGTATTGCGCGCGCGACCGGTTGGGTGTCAAACCCTTCGTCTATGCAGAGACGGATCGTGGTTTTCTGTTTTCCTCCGAAATTCAAGGGTTGTTCGCGCTATGCCCCGAGCTCTCGCGCAAGCCCGATTATCAGGGCATTGATCATTACCTGACCTTTCAATACATCCCGGCGCCGATGTCGGGTTTCGAAGCGATACGCAAACTGCCCCCGGCGCATGCCATGGTGGTAAGGGACGGCCGCGTAGAGCGTCTGTTCCGCTACTGGGAAATCGATCTCACCCGGCGAAGCGATCTGTCGTTTGACGATGCCTGCGAAGCAATCAGGGAAAAGGTTCTTGAGGCCACGCGATTGCGCATGGTGGCGGATGTGCCCCTCGGTGCATTCCTGTCAGGCGGCGTGGATTCCTCCATTGCGGTGGCCGCCATGGCGCGATTGGGTGCATCGCCGTTGGAAACATTTTCCATCGGGTTCGAAGACGAACGTTTCAACGAGTTGCCGTTTGCGCGGGAGGTCGCCACGCATTTGGGCACAACCCACCACGAAATGGTGGTCAAGCCGGATGCCGTTTCCATCATGCCGCAGATGATCGACCATTTGGGCGAACCCCTGGCCGACAATTCGGTGATGCCGACCTTCTACGTTTCGGAATTTGCTCGCAGCCGGCTAACGGTCGCCTTGACCGGAGATGGCGGGGATGAAGCGTTCGCGGGATACCGGCGCTTTTATCAAATGCGGCGCATGGAATGGCTGGCGGCGAAGGGATTGTTGCCGGCGTGGCGCGGGCTGCGAAAACTCACCGTCGCGTTGGAAGATCGTGCGCGCGGCAGAACGCCCAGGGTCTTTCCCTCGTCACGCGCTGACCAGATTCTTTCCATGCAGGGCGTTGATCGATACAAGCATCTGCTCGCGTTCTTTCCTGACGATGAAAAGGACTCGTTGTACACCGCCGAGATGCGCCGCCTGATTGGACCTTCCCGGACGAGCGCCTATCTTGAGGAGCATTTCAACCGGCCCGGAACGGACATGCTCAATCGTTATCTCAATCTGGATCTCACCACCTATCTTCCGGAGGACATTCTTTTCAAGGTGGATATTGCCAGCATGGCGAATTCCCTGGAATGCCGTTCGCCGTTCCTCGATCATGAGTTGATCGAACTTGCCGCTTCGCTGCCGGGCAGTTACAAACTGTCGGCGCGGGGCCGCCACAAGCACATTCTCAAGGAAGCTTTCAAGGATTGGCTGCCCCCGGGTTTCATGGACCGGCCCAAGAAAGGGTTTTCGGTGCCGTTGTCGCGATGGTTGCGGGAAGATCTGGCCCCGATGATGCAGGATCTGCTCATTGGAGAGAAGCGGCTTGCGCCCTGGTTCCAGCAGAAGACCGTGGAGCGTTATGTCACGGAGCATGTCAACGGTGTTGCCGGGCACAGCACCCGGCTGTGGCCGATGTTTGTGCTGGCCCTGTGGATAGAACGCTTCAAGGTTGCGACCTGACCCGTTGATGCGCAACGTCGTCAATCAATTGAATCTGCAGGAAAATCTGGGCGGGGGCGAGGTATATACGCGCAGTCTGTGCAGGGCGTTTGCCGGCATGGGGTGGCGCACTCGCCTTTTTGTCAATGCCCGGGCGAATTTCTGGCAATCCCTGTTGCTGCCGGAAACGGAGATCGTGAAACTCGAATCGATGGAGCAACTTGAATTGGCGCTGGTCGATAAGGGCGACCTTCTACTCACGCATTCGACGCTCGACACCCGCTGGGCGCCGCGGATGGCAAGGCGCGCCCGTCTGGCGGGAATGCTGCACATGCCCCTGTATGAGCGATTTCCCGAAGGACTTCGGCATTACCATCGATTGTTCGCGGTATCCCGGCACGTTGCCGAAAGTGCGCGTTCTCACGGACTGGACAATCTGTATCCGATAGCACTACTGGGCGTCGCGGACACGAGCCCCCGGGGAACAGCGGTACCCGTGCGAAAGAACAGCAGTTATGAATGGGACCGGCGCAAGGTTCGCGACCGGATGATGGGTTGGGTTGCGGGTTTGCGGGGTCCAGCCACAGGCGGCCGCGAATTTGAAAAAATACCCGGCACCTTGACCCTGGGCATTGTGTCGAGGCTGACGCCCATCAAGCAGTTCCCGTTGATGTTCAGTTTTCTGGCCGGAATCATTTCAAGATTTCCCTCGGTGCGAATCGAAATATTTGGCAGCGGAGGCTATGCCTCGGTTCGTGACCTGCGGGCTGCCCTGCGGCCCTGCGCATCGCAGGTGCGATTCTGGGGCCAGCAATCCGATGTGGGTGCCGTGTACGGCAAGCTCGATTATGTATTGTCGGGCCTGCCGGAGAAGGAGGCGCTGGGCCTGAATCTCATCGAGGCGCAGGCCATGGGGACGCCGGTCCTGGCGGTTGCTGCGCCGCCATTTATTGAAACGGTAGTGGATGGAAAATCCGGCTTCCTGTTCAAGGACCCGCGGGAGGATGATGGTGCCGATTTCGAGGCGCTGCTGCTCAGGTTGGTGTCAGGCGCGGTGCGTCCCGATCCGCGCGAAGCCCGCGATCATCTCGCCCTGTTTTCCGAATCGGCGTTTCGTGAGCGGCTGAAGGCGGCCCTGGAAGGGCTCTGATTCCATGCGAGTGCTGTATCTTCACCCCAATGCATGGACCGGCGAACACGTCATTCTTGCCGAGTGGATGCGGCAGGGCCATGAGGTCTGCGTGCTGGAGGAAAAACGGAACCTTGGTGCGACACGGATCCTGGCGGACCACTTTCGCTCGCCAGGCGATGGCATTGCAACGCTGTGGTATGACCCGCGCAGGGGCGCGGAGAAGGTCCTCACATGGCCCGTGGACCGCTGGTTCAAGAAGGATTTTGACGGGCGGAATTTTGCGCACCGCATGTGGATGATTCGAGCGGCCGTCAGGAAGTTTCAACCGGATGCCGTGATCGCAAGCGAGGGGTTCAGTTACGGCATTCCGGCGGCGGCCCTGAAGCGCTTCGGATATTTGCGTCAGCCGCTGATCACCAGCTTCATTGGCGGTGACATACTGGATTGCCCGGAGGCTGCCGTTGGAAAGCGACGCGTTGGCGGCACGGGAAAACTCATCAGGGAGGCGCTCGAATATCCCGAGGTTCTGCGCGCCGTGTCGCCCTTGATCAATGAAGCGCTGCTCGCCGAAGGCGCGGATCCTGCGCGGATCCGAATAATTCCCAGTCACCTCACATGGGCCGATTGTGCGAGAGACGAATTGATGGCGAAGCGAGGCGCGATTCGTTCAGAGATAAGACGACGGTATCGCATCGACAGCGCCGCGCCGCTGATCGTCACCCTGGGGGGCAATCAGTTGGGAAAGGGGCTGCAACTCCTGCTGTCTGCCTGGCCTCGTGTGCTGCAGACGATACCTGGCGCACGTTGGCTCCTGTGCGGACCGCGTGATCCCTGGTACATCGATGAGATTGAGCCAAAACTCGCAAGTTTTTCCGGCAGCATCGTGGCGACCGGACCGCTGGCAGGACCTTCAGTGTTTGAACACCTTGCCGCGGCCGACCTACACGTCAATCCGTCGCTGTGCGAGAGCCTCAATATGGTGACTGTGGAGGCGGCCTCGGCGGGTACGCCGACCATCACTAGCGACGGCGCCGGGATTGCATATTGGGTGAGCCGGCATGATGCGGGTATGGTGGTCCCCAACCGGCGGGTTCCCGAATTGGCCGATGCTATAATCATCGCGCTGCAATCCCCTGATTTGCTTAATAAATGGGCGATTTCCTGCGAGTCTCTGGCCAGCCAATTCAAGGTGGAGAGGGTCGCCCGGATGCTCATTGATTGTGTTGCCAACCTCACCGGGAAATCATCCCCCAACTAACGTGACCATCACCCTCGGACTGCAAACGGGGCACGAATCCTCGGCGGCAATTTTTGAAAACGGACGCCTGATCGCGGCGGTGTCCGATGAAAGGCTGTCGCGCATCAAGAACGACGGCGGAAGGCTTTCAGACCTCGCCATCGATGAAGTGCTGCGCCTGGCCGGACGCGGCCGCGACGAGGTGGACGCCCTCGCCCTTCTTTACACCTTTTTTCCCGAGGAATATTTTGTTCGCGAAACTTGGGGCAAGGAGATTGAGCGCCGGATCCATCGGGCAAGGGGGAGGGGCAAGTCCGGCGAGCGGCCCCAGATGCTGCTTGCCAATTTCAACGACCGTCTGCGCGCCAGGGGCAAGGATTTTCAAAGCCACTTTCTTCGTGACAAACTCCTGCGCGGCGAAAAATTCGCGAAGGCGCAGGCAGCGTTTTATGACCATCATGATTCCCACGCGCTGCCCGCAGCCTATTACTCGGGATTTGCGCATTGTGCTGTGTTCACCATGGATGGCAATGGTGACGCCAACATAAGCCATACGTCCGGGTGCTGGAAGGACGGTCAATACCGGCGCGACTATCAGACCGATGCCTTTGGGGCGTCGCCGGGTGTTTTCTACGGCGCCATCACCGAGTTGCTGGGCTTTCGGGTCATGCGGCATGAGGGCAAGGTGGTTGGCCTCGCCGCCATGGGTGATCCCGCGCCGTTGTATGCCGCGTTCAGCAAAGCCTTTCGCCTGGCGGAGGACGGCAAGCGGTTCGCCTCGGATTTTGAAACCGAGGATGCGCGCTTCCGGTTTCTGAAAGAAGCCATCATCGGCCACCGGAGGGAAGACGTTTCGGCCGCGGCACAAAAGGTTCTTGAAGATGTGGTGCTCGATCTGGTTCGCCGTTACCTGATCGAAACCGGTGAGCGATGCGTGGCCCTGAACGGGGGCGTCTTCGCCAACGTCAAGTTGAACCAGCGCATTGCCGAATTACCGGACGTGGACCGCATCTTTGTCTTCCCCGCGATGAGCGATACGGGGAACTCCATCGGCGCTGTTCTACTGGACATGCATGCCCGAGAAGCCACGTCGCTCCGGCAATCGTCGCCTCTGGAGCATATCTACCTGGGGCCGGAATATGGGGAAGCGGAGATTGCCGCCGAATTGGAACGGGCGGGCATCACGCCGCGGAAATGCGATCAAACGGGCTTGATATCCCGAGCGGCTGCCGCTATACACGAAGGCAAGGTACTCGGCTGGTTTCAGGGACGCATGGAATTCGGGCCGCGATCGCTGGGAAACCGATCCATGCTGGCGCGGGCGACGGACACCAAGATCAATGATTGGCTGAATGAACGACTGGATCGTTCAGAATTCATGCCCTTCGCGCCCAGCGTTCTTGCAGACCACGCCGATGATATTTTCGAAGGTGTTGAGAAAGCCCGCCATACGGCGGAATTCATGACCATCACCTTCGACGTCAAGCGCGAATGGCGCCCCAGAATTCCGGCTGTGGTGCACGTGGACGGAACCGCAAGACCCCAACTGGTACGTCGCGAAACCAATCCGCTTTATTACGCGCTGATCGACGAATATCGCCGCCTCTCCGGCATTCCGCTGGTGCTCAACACCAGCTTCAATGTTCATGAAGAACCCATTGTCTGCGCACCGGTCGAGGCCATTCGGGCATACAGCGAGCGCCGGGTCGATTGCCTGGCGATCGGGCCGTTTTTCTGCGAGCCGTGAAACTGCTGTATGCCTTTCCCGAACCCCTGCCGTTGAGGCGTGCGCGGGGAATACAAGCGGTTAATTCGGCGGCCGCACTTGCCGAGGGCGGGATCGACCTGGAATTCGCCTACGTTCCCGTCGGTTCTGAAGACCCTTTCGCGTACTATGGGGTACCAAAGCCGGCGCTTCTCAAGTCGACACCGATATCGCGTTCGCTTCCCTGGCCGCTGGGCCGGATTCACAGTAATAAATGGTTTGCTGCACGATTGCTGCGAAAGACCGACCTGACCAAGACGGTTTTTTATGTGCGGCATTTGAAACTGGCAGCCTTGCTTGCAGCCAATCCAGGCAAACCACGATTCATCTATGAGGCGCACGAAGTCTTCGCGGATACCGCGCCGGCGGGCAAGGCACTGGAGCGTCGTGAGGAGGAATTGCGAGTCATGCGATCGGCTGACGCCATCGTGTCGAATTCGGGCGCGACCGCGAAGCGACTGGTCGAGTTGTACGAAAGTCCAAAAGTTCTTGAGGTCATTCCCAACGGGGTCTCAAGGCCCGAGGCGCTTCCGCCAAAAAACTGGGCGTGTCCGGGTGACCACATCATCTACTCCGGCAGCCTGTTTCCCTGGAAGGGTGCGGCAGACCTCGTTGCCGCGGCCGCAAGCCTGCCGGGTTGCATCATTGAAATCATCGGGGGCGAATCCGACCGGGTTGCCGAGTTGCAGGCGGGCGTGATCGAAACCGGCGCCAAGGTTAGGTTCACAGGACATCTCCCGCACGCCCAAGCACTGGAGCACCTTTACGCCGCATGCATTGCGGTATTGCCCAACAGGGCGGATACCGACAGCGAATTTACATCCCCCATCAAACTGTTCGAATACATGGCCGCAGGTTGTGCGATTGTGGTCTCGGATCTTCCGCCAATGCACGAAGTATTGGACAAGGACGATGCCCTGTGGACCCGTCCCGGCGATCCCCAAAGCATTGCCTCGGCAATCAGTGTGCTGGTTCAAGACCCGGCGCTCGCACGCCGGTTGGGGGACAGGGTCCGGGAAAAATCGCGCCAATTCACCTGGCAGGCTCGCGCCGAACGCGTGAAAGCACTCCTTGCGAAGATCGGTGAACAGCGATGAGCCTGTCCGGTTCGCCGAGGTACCTGATCATTCGACGGGACAACATCGGCGACCTTGTTTGCACGACGCCTCTGATTGCCGCACTGCGTGCGCGCCATCCGGAGGCCTACATTGCCGCGCTGGTGAACAGCTATAACCGCGCGATTCTCGATGGAAATACCGATGTCGATGAGATTTTCGCCTATACCAAGGCGAAGCACCGTGATGCCGGCCAGACGTTCTTGGGCGTGATGGCGGCGCGAATACGGATGTTCGTTCACCTGCGAAGGACTCGAATCGACGTGGCGATTCTGGCGGCACCAGGATTTCAGGCGCGCTCGTTGCGGCTTGCGCGCCTGGCGGGTGCCCGCCATGTTCTGGGATTTGTTGATCGTGAGGGGCAGGGCGCCATTGAACTTGCGGTGCCGGTGACCGAAATCCGTGAACGCCATGAAGTCGAGGCCGTGTTTCAACTGGGCGCACCATTGGGAATAAAGGGTGAACCACCCCTGTCGCACGTCGTTCCGGACCGGGAACTGCGCGCCCGGGTGGAAAGCAGCATCAGGTTGCACTTCGCGGCACGGGGCGGACCCGTTATCGGGCTTCATATCAGCGCCCGGAAGCCTTCGCAGCGTTGGCCGGCGGAACGATTTGCGTTACTCGCAAAGATGCTTTCACTGGAATATGGCGCCCGCATACTATTGTTCTGGTCCCCGGGGGCGGGCGGGAACGCCCTGCATCCGGGAGATGATGAAAAAGCCAATGAAATCATTGAGGTTTGTGGCAAGGAACGCCTGCTTGCAATGCCCACCACCCACCTTGCAGATTTGATCGCATCAATG
>CAIUKQ010000232.1 GCA_903899705.1 uncultured beta proteobacterium | reverse complement strand
GCCGTATTTGCGGAACACATCGTTTACCGCTTTCGCGATATCGCAGGCGCGAATGCCGGGTTTGACAACGTCAATGCCTGCCGCGAGTGCCTCGCTGTAGATATCGAGTACGCGCTGCTGGGTTTTTGTCGGTTCGCCCACCACGGCGGTGCGGCAGATCTGCGCGTAGTAGCCTTCCACGCAGGGTGTGAGTTCCGTGGTGACGAGATCACCCGCCTTGACCTTGTTGTCGCCGGGCGGGTGCATGCCGCGCATGTCCACGCCACCGGAACCCAGAATCTGGAAATTCTCCGCGCAGCCATTGGCGCGATAGTAGGCCTCGACGCCCGCCACCAGCTGATACTCGGGCTTGCCGATTTTGATGCCCTCGAGAAACACTTTGTAGCCATCGTCGGCCAGCTGTGAGGCGCGGCGATAGGCCGTGAGCTCCGCCGGCGTTTTCACGAGCATGAGTTTGTCGAGCATGGCCGTGGTTGCTGCGACGCTGGCGCCGGCTTCGCCTTTGGCGAGCCGGTAGGGAAGGCCGGGGCGGGGCCCCAGCGCCACCTTGCGGTTGCGCGATCCGGCAATGATGCGCTCGGCTTCAGCCGCGGCCGAGGCCACGCAGCTGATGCGGATCTCGGGTTGTTCATTGGCAAATCGGGTGGCCTCGCCGGGACTCTCGACGATGAGATGAACGCCGCCGTCGCGTTCGATGAAAGCCACGGCATTGCCTTCGAGCACCGCCACGCCGGTGGCGTAGCGCAGGTAGTCACAGCGCCATGCGTCGCCTGCGATGGCGAGCAGGTCGATGTCCGCCTTCGCCATGGTTTCGTGGAGGCGGTCGCGCCGCTCCTGGATCAGTAATGAGGGAGTCATGGGTTCCTAGACTGGGGATGAATGAATATTGACTGACGAAATGCGACACCGGATCAATGCATATGCCGCAGAACCTCAGTCAGGTTGAAACGATTCTGAAGCTGACTCTGTCAGTCGGCTGTGATCTTGCCGTCGTCGACAATCTTCTTGTAGCGCGCCGATTCCGCCTTCAGAAACGACACGGTTTCCGCCGGCCCCATCGGCACCGGCACATGCCCGGTCTCTGCGATGCGCTTTTTCACTTCGGGTTCGGCAAGCGCTGTGCGGAATTCGCTCCACAGACGGTCGATGAAGCGTGTGTTGGTGCCTTTGGGTGCCGCGATCACCCACCAGTTGGTGCCGTTGTACTGGGGAAAGCCGGCCTCAGCCGTGGTGGGCACATCGGGAATTTCGGCCATGCGCTGCTTCGAGGTGATGGCAAGGGCGCGCAGCTTGCCTGCTTTCAGCTGTCCCGCCACGGCGGTCAGTGAATAGGTGCTGGCGTGTACGTCACCGGAGAGCATGGCGAGGGCCAGGGGAGCCGTGCCCTTGAATGGCACGTAGACCATGGAGTTTCCCGTCTGCTGTGATATCTGCGCCATCGTGAGGTGGGCGGGAGAACCCGAACCCGGCGAGCCATAGTTGTATTTGCCGGGGTTGGAGCGGATGAAATCGATGAATTCCTTCAGCGTTTTCGCCGGCACATTGGTGCTCACAGTAATGATGAGGGGCGCCTCCACCAGCAATCCGATGGGATCGAGTCCGGTGAGCGGATCAAAACCGAGGTTCTTGTACATGTGCGGCGTGACGGCGAAATTGGCAGTTGGCGCGAGAAGAAGGGAGTAACCATCAGGAGCCGAACGCACCACATCGCCGGTGCCGATGTTGCCGTCGGCGCCGGGTTTGTTTTCAATATAAAAGCGTTGGCCCAAACGGTTTTCAATGCCGGTCGACATGGCCCTGAAGATCGCCTCGGAAACGCCGCCGGGCGTATAGGGAACCACCACGCGTATCGGTTTGGCTGGCCATTCCTGGGCGGAGGCAGAAGCGGTCAGCAGTCCGGTGACGGACAGAACAAAAAGGGAAATCAAACGCATGGCAACTCCTGAATGGGGGGTTATTCGGCGGTAATCTTGCCGGCTTCGACGATGGTCTTGTAACGCGCGGATTCGGATCGCAAATAAGTCATTGTTTCAGATGGGGAATATCCGATTGGAATGTGGCCGAGTTCATTGATGCGCTTGCGCACATCCGCATCGCCCAGGGACGTTTTGAACTCGTTGTAGAGCCGGTCGATGATGCGGGGGGTGGTTCCATGGGGCGCTGCGAGCACCCACCAGTTACCGCCGGTGAACTGCGGATAGCCCGACTCGGCGCTGGTGGGAACATCCGGCACCTCCGTCATGCGCTGGCGCGCGAGAACCGCAATCGCCCGCAGTTTCCCCGCCTTGAGTTGTCCGATGATGCCGGTCAGCGTGGGAAAGGCAATTTGCACATCGCCTGAGAGCATCGCAGTGATCATGGGCACCGTGCCTTTGTAGGGGATGTACACCATGCCATTGCCGGCCATCTGTGAAAACCCCGCACCCGCGAGGTGGGCTGGAGAGCCCGAGCCCGGAGAGCCGTAGTTGTATTTGCCGGGACTCGCGCGCACGTAATCAACCATTTCCTTCAGGTTTTTCGCGGGGACATTGGTACCAACCACGGCGAGCAGCGGCGCGTCGGCCAGCAGCGAGATGGGATCCAGCGCGGTCAGAGGGTCGAAGCCCAGGTTCTTGAACATGTGCGGTGTGACCGCGAAGTTTGCGGTGGGCGCCAGAAGCAGCGTGTAACCGTCGGCGGGCGAGCGGATCACCTCACCCACGCCGATGTGGCCGTCGGCGCCGGGTTTGCTCTCAATGACAAACCGCTGTCCAAGGCGAGTCTCGACCGCGGGCGCCATGACACGAAAGATGGCTTCCGAAACGCTTCCGGCGGCAAACGGGATGACCACCCGCATGGGTTTTGCCGGCCATTCCTGTGCGTGCGACCCTGCGGAAAACACCACTGCCACCGTTGCCAGCACGGCGCGAATTCCCATTTGTTGAATCAAAGGCAAATTTTTCATTCCGGTTTGACCCCGGCTTCCTTGACGACGCGCATCCATTTCTGGCGCTGGTCGGTGGCCCAGGCTTCAAAGTCCGCGGGCGTGCCGCTGCGGGGCGTGAGCCCAAGTCCCTTCATCTTTGCCTGGACTTCACTGCTGGCCAGCGCTTCATTCAGTTTGCCATTGAGAAAAACGATGATGTCGCGCGGCATGCCGGTTGGCCCGACAATGCCCGTGCCCGAGGTGGTCACCATGGAAGTCAGACCCAGTTCGGTCACCGAGGGCACATCCGGGATCTCCGGCAGGCGCGTCGGGCCTGTGACCGCAAGGGCGCGCACGTCGCCGTTGCGAACGCGTGTGCTCAACAGATCGAACAGCATGTCCGACTGACCCGCCACGACCGCCACCAGTGCCGGACCGCCGCCGTTGTAGTTGATCAGGGTTGCCTTCATGCCGGTTTCGAGACGCAGCAGTTCGAACGTCAGGTGCGGCAGGGTGCCGATGCCACCGCTGGCGAAATTGATCTTGTCGGGGTTCGCCTTTGCGAAGGCGAGCATTTCCTGAAAGGTTTTGTACGGTGCCTTCGGGTTTGC
>CAIUKQ010000231.1 GCA_903899705.1 uncultured beta proteobacterium | reverse complement strand
TTCTGGAGGGGTGGCGAGGCGGGCGGCACATCCAGTGTGGGTGGTGCTCGGGACGGCTCGGCAGCTGGTCGTAGCGGTGAGCTGCCGGCTTTGGGCGAGCCCACTGCAGCACCCTTGACGCGGACGCCTCGGCATCGCCGGTGCTCGTGCGTTGGCCCAGCCGGATATCCGCCAGATAGGTTTTTTCCGAAGCAAGGAGTTCCCCGGCAAAGCGCGTGGCCTGGCCAAAACAGATGACCAGCAGGCCGGATGCGAGGGGGTCAAGCGTGCCCGTGTGCCCTGCCCGTTCGGCCCGGTAAAGCCAACGGACATGCTGCAGGGCGCCGTTGGAGCCGATACCCCGGGGCTTGTCGTAGAGGAGAAACCCGTCGAGCTTGCGATAGACGCGCCGCACCTGCGTTTTCGGCGACTGCCCGGTTGTGACGCCTTCTGCCGGCACTATTCCTTGTGTCCCGTATCGTCGGCGACGGCCTGGTCGATCAACTGGCTCAGGTGCACGCCGCGTTCGATGGACGTGTCATAGATGAAGCGCAGTTCGGGCGTGTTGTGGATGCGAAGCCGCTTGCCCAGTGCCGTGCGCAGAAAACCGGAGGCGCGCTTCAGACCGGCCTTGACCTTGTCGCGCTCTTCCTCGGGCGCGAGCATGGTGTAGAAGACCTTGCAGTAGGCGAAATCCGCGGAGATTTCAACTGCGGAGATCGTCATCATCCCCACGCGCGGATCATGCAGCTCCAGCCGGATGATTTCCGACAGTTCCTTCTGGATCTGATCCGCTACGCGTCTGCGACGCTGTTCATTGGCCATCAGTGAAGGTCAGAGTGTGCGGGCAATTTCCTGCACTTCGTAGACTTCCAGATGATCGCCCTCTTTCAGTTCGTTGAAACCTTTGAGCGACAGGCCGCATTCGAATCCGCCCTTGACTTCGCGCACGTCATCCTTGAAGCGCTTGAGCGAATCGAGCTCGCCATCGTGAAGCACCACGTTGTCGCGCAGCAGTCGTACGCGGGCCGAGCGCTTCACGGTGCCCTCTAGCACCATGCAACCCGCAACCGTGCCGACCTTGGAAATGCGGTAGATCTGGCGGATTTCCACCAAGCCCATGACGCTTTCCTTCTTTTCCGGCGAGAGCATGCCGGACAGCGCCGCTTTGACCTCGTCGACCGCCTCGTAAATGATGTTGTAGTAACGGATGTCCACACCGGAGGCTTCGGCAAGCTTTCTTGCCGCGCCATCGGCGCGTGTGTTGAACCCGATAATCACGGCCTTGGAGGCCATGGCCAGGTTCACATCCGATTCCGAGATGCCGCCCACGGCGGTATGCACCACCGTGACCCGCACTTCGTCGGTGGAGAGTTTCGTCAAAGCATGGACCAGCGCTTCCTGCGATCCCTGAACGTCGGCCTTGATCAGCAGGGGCAGATTCCTGACCGCGCCCTCGCCGATGGAGCCAAACATATCCTCGAGCTTGGCGGCCTGCTTTTTCGCCAGCTTCACATCGCGGAATTTTCCCTGCCTGAACAGGGCGATTTCCCGGGCCTTGCGCTCGTCGCTGAGCACCATCACTTCTTCGCCCGCCTGCGGGACTTCGGTCAGACCGAGAATCTCCACTGGGATGGACGGGCCTGCCGACTGGATCGGATTGCCGTTTTCGTCGTTCATGGCGCGCACGCGCCCGAACGCACTGCCCGCCAGCAAGATGTCCCCGCGGTGCAGCGTTCCCGATTGAACCAGAACCGTGGCAACCGGGCCGCGGCCCTTGTCCAGGCGCGCTTCGATGACCAGCCCCTTGGCAGGCGCATCCTTCGGTGCTTTCAGCTCCAGCACTTCGGCCTGCAGCAGCACCTGCTCGAGCAACGCATCCACACCCGCACCCGTCTTGGCGGACACCGGCACGAACGGAGAATCACCGCCGTACTCTTCCGGAAGGACGCTCTGCGCGACCAGCTCCTGCTTGACGCGGTCGGGATTGGAGTCGGGCTTGTCGATCTTGTTGATGGCCACCACCAGCGGCACATTGGCCGCCTTGGCATGCGCGATGGCTTCGATCGTCTGCGGCATCACGCCGTCATCCGCGGCCACCACCAGGATGACGATGTCCGTGGCCTTCGCACCGCGCGCGCGCATGGCCGTGAATGCCTCGTGGCCCGGCGTGTCGAGGAAGGTGATCATTCCGCGCGGCGTCTCGACGTGATATGCGCCGATGTGCTGCGTGATTCCGCCTGCTTCGCCCGCAGCCACCTTGGCGCGGCGAATGTAGTCGAGCAGCGAGGTCTTGCCATGGTCGACGTGGCCCATCACCGTGACCACCGGAGCACGCGTGGTTGCCGTCACCTCATGGTGTTCGAGCGAGACATCCAGATAGGCGTCCGGGTCATCCAGTTTGGCCGCAACAGCCTTGTGACCGAGTTCTTCCACCACAATCATTGCGGTTTCCTGGTCGAGCACCTGGTTGATGGTGACCATGCTGCCCAGCTTTATCAGGATCTTGATCAGTTCCGTCGCCTTGACCGACATCTTGTGAGCAAGGTCTGCAACCGAAATGGTCTCGGGTACGTGGACTTCCTGGATGATCGGTTCGGTCGGCGCCTCGAACTGGTGCTCCGCCATTTCCTTGGAGTCCGAACGATGGCGCGAACCGGCCTTCGGGGTGTGCCAACCGGAGGCGCCCTGCACGTCGCCTCGCGTCTTTATGGCACGGCGCTTGACGCTCTCGTCCTTCCAGACGGTGACTTCCTTCTTCTTGGGCTTCTTGTCGCCCTTGGCGGCGGCATCGTCGACCTTGGGCTTGTGCAGCGTGGTGTCGGCACTCGCCGGTGCGGCGGTTGCCGCCGCCGCCGCGGCCTTCACCCTCTGCGATTCCGCCTCTTTCTGCTCGGCGATCCGCTTCTCGCGTACCAGCCTTTCAGCGACCTCCGCGGCCTGAAGCGAGGCCAGTGTTTCATGCTGCTTCTGTTCGGCAAGTCGCAGCGCAGCTTCGTGCTCGTTAATAACTGAACGGCGAACCGGCGCCGCGGCGGCGGGAGCCGTTACGGGAGCGACTGCGACAGGGACTTCGGGAGCGGCTGCAACCGGGACTTCGGGAGCGACTACGACCGGGGCTGCGGGAGCGACTACGACCGGGGCTGCGGGCGCAACTTCAACCGGGGCCGGAGGTGCTACAACGGGCTCAACTGCGACGACGGGAGCGACTTCAGGCTCGGCTTCTGGAGCGGACGCAGGCTCGACCACCGGTGCGGCGACCTCGTTTGCATCGCGCTTCACGAACACACGCTTCTTTTTCACCTCGACCTGAATGGTCCGGGCTTTTCCGCTCAAATCGGATTTCTTGATGATCTCCGAGGACTGCTTGCGGGTCAGCGTAATCTTGGTCTTCGGTTCCGTGGAACCGTGGGCCTTGCGCAAATAGTCGAGCAGCATGTTCTTGTCCTGGTCGGACAGGACATCGTCTGCGACGCGCTTGTCGACGCCGGCCGCCTTCAACTGCTCGAGCAGTACCGTTGGCAGAACCTTAAGTTCCCCTGCGAACTGGGCTACGCTTGTTTGTGCCATATCACTTCCTATCGCGCTGCGACAACCTACTCCTGCGCGAACCAGTGTTCGCGCGCCTTCATGATCAAGACCTTGGCTCTTTCGACATCGATCCCGCTGATGTCGATCAAATCGTCCACGGCAAGGTCGCCCAGATCGTCACGGGTTTTGACTCCCGCCTGCGCCAGCTTGGCCGCCAGTTCACTGTCCATGCCTTCCATTTCCCTGAGGTCGGGATCGGCATTTTCCGCCTGTTCCTCGCTGGCAATCGCCTGAACCAGAAGCGCGTCGCGTGCGCGACTGCGCAATTCATTCACGGTGGCCTCATCGAAGCCCTCGATCTCCAGCATTTCCTGGATGGGCACATAGGCCACTTCTTCCAGGGTTGCAAAACCCTCCTGGATGAGGATGTTGGCGACGTCCTCGTCCACATCCAGCTTTTCCATGAACAGGGCGCGCAGCGTTGCGCTTTCCTCCTCGTTCTTCTTCTGGGCATCCTCTTCGGTCATGAGGTTGATGGTCCAGCCGGTGAGCTCGGACGCCAGGCGCACGTTCTGGCCATTACGGCCGATCGCAACGGCGAGATTTTCATCGTCCACCACCACGTCCATCGCGTGCCGTTCCTCATCTACCAGAATGCTGGACACTTCGGCCGGTGCCAGCGCACCGATCACGAACTGCGCGGGGTCGGCAGACCATAGAACGATGTCCACCCGTTCGCCCGCCAGTTCCTGTGTGACCGCCTGCACGCGCGAGCCGCGCATGCCCACGCAGGTGCCGATCGGGTCGATGCGGCGATCGTTGGTATGCACGGCGATTTTCGCCCGCACGCCGGCATCGCGCGCCGCGGACTTGATCTCCAGCATGCCCTCTTCGATCTCGGGCACCTCAAGCCGGAACAGCTCGATGATGAATTCGGGCGCCGTGCGCGACAGGATCAGCTGCGGCCCCCTGACAGCCCGGTCGATACGCATCAGGTAGGCCCGCGTGCGGTCGCCCACGCGCAGGTTTTCCTTGGAGATGATCTGGTCGCGTGGAATCCGCGCCTCCAACCTTCCGATTTCGATGATGGCGTCGCCGCGCTCCATGCGTTTGATGGTGCCGGACACCAGCTTTTCCTCCCGGGAGAGGAAATCCTGCAGCAACTGCTCGCGCTCGGCGTCGCGGATGCGCTGCAATATCACCTGTTTTGCGGTTTGCGCGCCGATGCGGCCGAACTCTATCGGTTCGAGCTGCTCTTCAATGAAATCTTCCAGACGAATATCGGAGTACTGTTTCTGCGCCTCGGTGAAAGCGATCTGGTAGGGAGGAAACTCCACCGCCTCGTCCGCGACAACCTGCCACCGGCGAAACGATTCATATTCGCCCGTCTCGCGGTCGACCGCCACCCGCACTTCAACTTCTTCGTTGAAGCGCTTCTTGGTCGCGGAGGCAAGCGCCATTTCCAGCGCGCCGAACACGATCTCCTTGTGCACGTTCTTTTCACGGGCCAAGGCGTCAACTAGCAACAATATTTCGCGGCTCAATTTTTTACTCCCGCTCTACAACCTGGGCACCAGGCGTGCCCGCTTCAAATTGGCAATGTCAAAACCAAACAATCCGCCGTCTGTCTCGATTTCCACCCGCTCACCGGTCACCTTGCCGATCTTCCCCACAACGTGCCTCCTGCCATCCACCAGTATTCGCAGGTGCACATCAGCCTCATATCCGGCAAATCTTGAGAAATCCGCGCTGGTCTTGATCTTGCGGTCAAGCCCCGGCGAGGAAACCTCCAATCTGTCGTAATCAATCCCGTCCACTTCAAAAACGCGCTGCAGGTGACGGCTGACGGCTTCACAATCCGACACATTAATCCCGCCGCCGGGCTCGGAGGACGCACTGGACTTCTCAATGAATACCCTTAACTGCTTGCCGTGATTGGATAATTCCCAATCCGCCAGCGCATAACCCAGGGCACCCACCGATTTCCTTAAGAGTTCTTCCAAACCTTGACCATCCGTTGTTCTGAACCGCTGCTAACCCTGCAAATCGCTCCTACAAACAAAAAATGGGCCCAGACAGCCCATTTCCTCGATATTTTGAAGGATTGCAATTGTAGCAAAAATCCATTGCCAAAACAACACTTCAGCCCATATTTACCGCTTGTCCGCCGCAAATCAGGCCAGTCGGTGTTATCGGTTTTTGCCGGGCCGTGAACTCCCCTTCCGCGGCCCGCGACCGGGTTCCCGGGGGCCTTCCCTGCCGGGTCTTGCGGCTTGGGGGCCGCCTGCTGTCGGCCGATTTTTGGGCGGGTGGCGGGCAGGCGCGCCTTTCGGCGAATGTTTTGGTTCACCGGGGGATCCCGTCAACTGGCCGATCTCCCTCGGGAGCAGTTCCACGAAACGTCCCGGGCGCAGCCGGGGCGGCAGGCGCAGATCGCCAAACCTCACCCGCATTAGCCGGCCCACCGGCTGCCCGATGGCATCAAACAATCGCCGGACTTCCCGGTAACGGCCTTCGTAGAGCACGACGTGATACCAGTGATTGCTTGCGCCGCCCCCCTGGGCTTCGATCCGTTCAATCTTTGCCGGCCCGTCGTCCAGATCGATGCCCGCGCGCAATGAGGCCGCCTGCGCGGCAGTCAGTTCGCCGCGGATGCGGACCGCGTACTCGCGCTCGATCATGCTCGAGGGGTGCATCAGCTTGTTGGCGAGATCTCCGGAAGTGGTCAGGAGAAGCAGGCCGCTGGTGTTGAAATCCAGGCGCCCCACGGCAATCCAGCGCGCAGCATCCAGTCTTGGCAGGTTGTCAAAAACGCTGGGCCGCCCCTGCGGGTCGTCGCGCGATACGATTTCTCCGGCTGGCTTGTGATACATCAGGACCCGAAGCTCCCCGTCGTCAGCATTGAGCTGGACAGGCTGACCGTCCATGGCGATCTGGTCGGATGCCTGAACCCTCTGACCGATGATGGCCGGCTTGCCATTGACCGTGATCCGGCCGGCGGATATCAGCTCTTCCATGTGGCGCCGAGATCCCACGCCCGCGCCTGCGAGCACCTTCTGCAGGCGCTCGGCCGCCAGTGGCTCAGGCTGCCGGGCTTGACTCGGGTTCGGATTCGCCGGATTCGGATTCGCCGGATTCGGAGTATCCGGATTCGAAGTCTCCGGTTTCGGTCTCGCCGGTCTGCGCAGCGGGCTCGGTCGACGTTTGCGTCTGGGTAAGTTCAAGGGTGGTGGCGATTTCTTCTAAGGGTGGCAACTCCTGGAGCGACCTCAATCCAAGGTCATCCAGAAACGTTTTCGTGGTCGCATACAGCGCCGGTCTCCCCGGAACATCCCTATAGCCTACAGTATCAATCCAGCTTCGGGCCTCCAGCGCCCGGATGATCCCTGCGGAGACGGTCACTCCCCGTATATTTTCAATGTCGCCACGGGTCACCGGCTGGCGGTAAGAAATGATGGCCAGGGTCTCCATAACCGCACGCGAATACTTCGGGGCCTTTTCCGGGGCAATGCGGTCGAGATAATTGCGAAACTCGGGGCGTGTCTGGAAGCGCCACCCGGAGGCGATGTTGACAAGTTCAATACCCCTGTCCTTCCAGTCCTCGCGGATGCTCTCAAGCAGGTTGCGTATGGTTTCCATGCTGGCCTCGGCCTTGAACATCCGGCGCAAAGTCTGCACCGTCAAGGGCTCGCTGCTGGACAGCAGCGCGGCTTCAAGGACCATTTTGACTGTCGACGAATTCAGCTGTTCTACATCATCGCCGCCGGCAATTTCGTCATCACCGTCGTTGGCGTCGCCGTTCTCCGAGGGACCGTCGCCAGTCGCGTCTTCGCTGGTCGCGTCTTCTCCGGCTGTTTCTTCGCCGGCCGTTTCTTCGCCGGCCGTTTCTTCGCCGGTCGTGTCTTCTCCGGGCATGTCTTCTCCGGTCGTGTCTTCTCCGGGCATGTCTTCTCCGGGCGTGTCTTCTCCGGGCGTGTCTTCTCCGGCCGTTTCTTCGCCCGCTGTTTCTTCGCCGGCTGTTTCTTCGCCGGAATGTCCTTCTTCAGCACTACCTTCATTCGAATGATTTTCTTCGGATTCCGGTTCGGCGGAATTGATTTCGGAGGAATTGGGTTCAGTGTTAGGCATTGGCGATTTTCACGTAAATGGGCGCAAATGGTTCGGATTGGCTGACTTCGATCAGGCTCTCGCGCACCAACTCGAGCACGGCAAGAAAGTTGACGACGAGCACGGCAACACCGCTGCCCGTTTCAAAAAGGGAAGTAAATTCGGTAAAGGCCCTGCCAGCAAGGTTGCGCAGGATGAGAGTCATGTGCTCCCTGACTGACAACTCGTCACGGGTCACTTTATGGTGTTGCGTCAGCTTTGCGCGCGAAAACAGCTGGCGCCAGGCTTGTTCAAGATCATGCGGATCCACGTTGGGCAACCGCTCCGCGAGCGTCGACTCGAGATACACCTCAATCGAGTAGAAATCACGTCCCAGCTGCGGCAACTGATCAAGCTTGAGTGCCGCCTGCTTCATCTGCTCGTACTCGAGCAGGCGCCTCACCAGTTCGGCCCGGGGATCGGATTCCTCGTCTTCGACAACCTTCGGCCTTGGAAGCAGCATGCGCGACTTGATTTCCATCAGCATGGCGGCCATCACGAGGTATTCGGCCGCCAGTTCAAGATTCTTCGCCCTCATTTTCTCCACGTACACCATGTACTGCGCGGTCAGCTTCGCCATGGGAATGTCGAGGATGTCGATGTTCACCTTGCGGATCAGGTACAGCAGAAGGTCCAGCGG
>CAIUKQ010000230.1 GCA_903899705.1 uncultured beta proteobacterium | reverse complement strand
GTGAGCCTGTGGTTGGTAAGCGCGGAAGCTCGCGACGGCAATGCAGCAGGCAAGGAGACGCTCCTCACCCGCGGCTGGTTGCGCGGTTCGCAGCGCGCGCTCGATACAGAGCGCTCCAAACCCTGGCAGCCGGTGCACCTGCACACCAAGCGCGAGCCACTGGTGCCGAATCAGGTCTATGAATTCGATGTGGAGCTGCGGCCCTACGGCATCCTCTTGAAACCCGGCGAGAGCCTTGCGGTGCGGGTGCGCTGCGCCGATGATGATGTGGCCGAAACGTTTCTGGATCGCATCGCGCAGGGAGGCCTGACGCGGCCGCGCGCGGCCCATGTGAGCGTGCACCACAGCGCGAAGTACCCTTCGCATCTGCTGTTGCCGGTGACGCGCGGCAATCGTATCGGCAGCTTCATCTCCGGGGGCAAGCTGCCGCCGCTGGTTAAGGGGTGAGGCCGGTGGCCAAGGGGTTGAGGTCGTCGGCCAAGGGCTGATGGGTTAAAAGCGGCATTAAAAATACAGTAAAATCAAATAGTTAATCGCAAGGATCACCATGGCTACGACATTCGATTTCAACAAGTTCCGCCTGCGCACTTTCATGAACCACCTCGCCGAGATCGGCGAACTGGAAACGTTTGACAAGCCGCTGGCGCTCACCGACATCACGGCGAAAATCGAGAACTCGCCCAAGGCGGTGCTGTTCAAGAACGTGGGGCCGCAGAAATACGAAATGTTCGCCGGCTTCATCGGCAACCGCCGGCGTCTCGCCGCGGCTTTCGGTTTGGCGGACAACAAGAAGGTGCTGCCCGAGTACATGCGCCGCCTGCAGAACCCGCAGAAGTGGGCCGAGGTGCCCTCCGCCGATGCGCCCGTGCATCAGGTGGTGTTGAAGGGCGATGACATCGACCTCACGCAATTGCCGTTTTATCTGCAGCACCAGCTCGATGGCGCGCCCTACATTTCTTCGGCCATGGACTACACCGTCAATCCCGCCGACGGCAAACCCAATGTCGGTTGCCGCCGCCTGATGCTGAGAAGCAAGAAAGAACTGCGCTGCAACCTCACGCAGATGTCGGATCTGAAGCGCATCTATGTCGCAGCGACCGAGCGCCACGAGAAGCTGCCTTTGTCGTTTGTGATCGGGGCGCATCCGCTGGATTTCATGTCGGCGGCGATCAAGGTGCCCATGGATGAATTCCAACTGGTGGCCACGCTGCGAGGCGAGACCCTGCCCATGGTGCGAGGCGTCACCAACAACATCCCGGTGCCGGCTGATGCGGAGATGGTGCTGGAGGGTTATCTCGATGAACTGGGCTATTCCGAAAAGGAAGGCCCCTACGGAGAGCTCTACGGCTACTACGGCCCGATGCACGACGACCCGGTGTTTCATGTCACCGCCATCACCATGCGAAAAGACATGCTCAACCACACCGTGCTGCACGGCGGGCCTGAGATACGCAGGAACGACGCCTCGCTCATCGGCTCGCTCTCCAGCGAAGCGCGGGTGTGGCACACCCTCAAGGCGGCGGGCTTTGACATCACCGACGTGCACTGCCCCGAGAGCGCCACGGGGCTGCACATTTGCCGCGTGTCACTGAAGCAGAAGGCCGAGGGCGAGGCGCGCCGCGCGATTGCGGAATTGTTCAAGATGCCGTTGATGCGTCTGATTTATATCGTCGATCCGGATGTGGATGTGCATTCGCACGAGGCCATGGACTGGGCGCAGTGCACGCGCTTCCGCGGCGACCGCGACATCATGACCGAGGGCGGCCACTTCGCGCTCACCATGGACCCGACCATCGGCTCGGATGGCAAGATGGTGAAGGTGGGCTATGACTTCACCGCGCCGTTCGATGCGCCGGCAAAGATCGAAAACATCCTCACCTTCGCGCCGACAATAAAACCCGCGGCGGCAAAGCAGTCGATCATGGAAATGCTCGCCACCGGCCCCAAGCATTTCTACCAGCTGATGGAAGCCGCCGGCACCACCGATGGGCGCGGCGTCACCCTGGAGCTGGACGTGATGCGCGCGGCCAAGACGGTGGGCCGCACGCCCGACGGCCTGTGGTGCCTCGCGAACGGCTGAGCTTTGCCCACACCCGAAGCTCCCATAGGCATCTTCGATTCCGGCGTCGGCGGCCTGTCGGTATTGCGCGAGATCCGGACTGTGCTGCCCGCGGAGAACCTGCTGTACGTGGCCGATTCGGGCGCCGCGCCCTACGGTGACCGCAGCCGCGAATTCATCCAAGCGCGCGCGAGTGCCATCGTCGAGTTTTTTCTGGAACACCGCGTCAAGGCCATTGTGGTGGCCTGCAACACCGCCACCGCCGTGGCCATACAGGCGCTGCGTTCCTCCTACTCCGTGCCCATGGTGGCTATTGAGCCCGCGCTCAAGCCGGCGGCCGCGATCACACGAAGCGGTGTCGTCGGCATCCTTGCCACCAGCCAGACGCTGGCAAGCGAAAACTTTCTGCGCCTCATGGAGAAATACGGGCAGGGTGTGAGCGTGCTTACGCAGGCGGCGCCGGGTCTCGTTGAGCAGGTTGAGAAGGGGGATCTAAGTGGGGCTGCGACGCGGGTACTCTTGGCGGATTATCTGCGGCCGTTGCTTGAGCGCGGTGCCGACACCCTCGTGCTGGGCTGCACGCACTATCCCTTTCTCATGCCCCTTATCCATGAATTGGCCGGGGATGCCGTGACCGTCATCGATCCCGCCGTCGCGGTGGCCCGGGAACTGTTGCGGCGGGTGCAAAGCCTGGAGCTGTGCAATCCGTCGCAGGCGCCCGGGGCCGAACAATTCTGGACCAGTGGCGAACCAGGCGAGGTGCAGGCGGTGATCGCCAAACTGCTGGGCCGGCCGGTTGCTGTTGAGCCGCTGCCGCGATGAGTAGATCGCCGACCCTGATGGGCATCGCCATCCTGATCCTGCCGCTTGCGGGCTGCGATTATTTCCGCCCCTTTGAAAAAGTCTGCGAACAGCGGCTTGCGCCGTCATCGGTTTCCGTAACCGGCGAACCGGTCACCTATGAATCCGATTTCAATCAATCGATCACGCAGTTGAGCGCCAAGGGCGCAGCCTCGACGGGACGCATGGTGCTTGGCCTCGTCGAATCAAAACTCGGGGGCAGCATCGAGTTTTCGGCGAAAGGCATCGTCAAGCCTCTCTCGGGGCGCTACTGTATGCGACCCGCGCTCAATGTGAAATTGGCATTCCGGCCGATGAAGCTTTATGTTGCGAGCGACTATGCGCAGGGCTCCTGCGAATTCGACATCACCATGGCGCACGAGCAGAAGCATATCGCCGTGTACCAGAAGTTCCTCGAGGAAATGGCCACCGATGTCGGCCGCGAGCTTGGCGAAAAATTGGGCGACAACATTCAATACTTCGACAGCGCGGCGGCGGGCGAGGCTGGCATGAGGGAGAGCGCGGCGAAGATCCTGAAGCCCTATCTCGATCGCGGCATGGAAGAAGTCGCGAAGCGCCAGGCGGGGGTGGACACTCCGGAGGAGTACTTTCGTCTCGAGAGTTTTCAGTCGCGTTGCACGCCGCATTAATCCGCGGCCACCGTACCGCATTGCGTGGTGTATTCGGATAGTCCTATTAAGTAATTGATTTTGCTAAACTATTGGCAATTCGCGGCTGTGGCGCCGCGCAACCGGTGAAGGATCCGAAGTGAGCCAACCCATGGAGACCGTCTCGGCGATACGGGACAACGTCGAGCGCGTGATACGCGGGCAGGGCGCGATGCTGCGACGGTTGCTGGCTGCGTATGCGTCTGGAGGCCATGTGCTGCTCGAGGATCTACCCGGCACCGGCAAGACCACGCTTGCCAAGGCGCTCGCAATTTCAACCGGCACCAGATTCAAGCGCGTGCAGTTCACGCCCGACCTGCTGCCCTCCGATATTCTGGGCGTTTCGGTCTACAACCCGAAGGACCAGAGCTTCGTATTTCACCAGGGGCCGATCTTCACCAACATCCTTCTTGCCGACGAAATCAACCGCGCCTCGCCGCGCACGCAGTCGGCCCTGCTCGAGGTGATGGCAGAAGGGCAGGTATCGATCGATGGCAAGACCTGGAAGCTGGATGATTTTTTTGTGATCGCCACGCAGAACCCGGTGGAGTTTCGTGGAACGTATCCACTGCCCGAAGCGCAAATGGACCGTTTCTCGGTGTGCCTGTCGCTGGGTTATGTCGACGCGGTCACCGAAGCCGAAGTCGTTGCCTCGCAGGAGCGCTCGCATCCGCTGGCGGCGTTGGGCGCCTGTGTGGCGGCCGCGGATATCACGGCTCTTCGTGCCGCGGTGGGCGGGGTGCGCGTCTCCGATGAACTGCGCGCCTATGCCGTGAACCTTGTGCGTGCCACGCGTGGCGCGGCGGGCGTGTCGCTGGGCGCGGGGCCGAGGGCATCGATTGCACTTACTCGTACCGCGCAGGCGCTGGCTCTCTTTGACGGGATGGCCTTCGTGCTGCCCGAGCATGTGCGCGAAATGGCGGTGTCGGTGATTGCGCATCGCCTTGTCATCGATCCGCAGGCGAAGTTCTCCGGGGTGGGCGGAAAAAGGCTCGTGGAAGACCTGCTGGACATGCTCCCGGTCCCGGCCTGACGCAATCGCCCCGCGCCGATGCGCAGCTTTTTCTATTATTCCTACCGGCGCCTGTCGCGCTTTTCGCACTGGTACGAGCGTCGCTTCACGGGCACGGGGCGCCTGGTGATGGCGGCGACCGTGGCCTTCGCGATATTCGGCGTGGATACGGAGCAAACCACCGCCTATCAGGGCTTCACCTACCTCGTGTCTCTGCTGGTCCTCGCGGTGGCATCGACCTTTGCCTTTCGCACGCGCTTCGAAGTGACGCGCGATCTGCCGCGGTTCGCCACGGCGGGCGAGCCGTTGGACTACCGTCTTCACCTGCGGAATACCGGCGCGCGGCCGCAGCGCGGGCTCACCGTGTTCGAGGATCTGGATTTCAGTTATCCCACGCGCGCGGATTTCAGGGCTGCGAAGGAACCCGGCGCGAAGCGCAACCGCATTGATGAGGCCATGGGTTTTTACCTCTGGAACTGGCTCCTGGCCGAGCGACGCAACGGCCGCATCGCCTCGCAGGAAGCGCCCGTTCTGGCGGCGGGCGCAGAAGCCGCGGTGGGACTGCGCCTGACGCCGCGCAGACGCGGCACGGTGCGCTTTACGGGCACGAGCATTGGGCGCACCGACCCACTGCGGCTGTGCCGGGCATTTTCAAAGGTGCCTTCGCCGCAGTCGGTGCTGGTGCTGCCGCGCCGCTATCGCTTGCCGCCCATCACCCTGCCCGGGCAGCGCCGTTACCAGCCCGGCGGCGTGGCGTTGGCCGCCTCCAGCGGCGACTCCGAGGAGTTCTTCGGCCTGCGCGATTACCAACCCGGTGATCCGATGCAGCGCATCCACTGGAAGAGTTTCGCGCGCGTCGGCCAGCCCGTCGTGAAGGAGTTCCAGACCGAATTCTTCGAACGGCATGCGCTGGCGCTTGATACGGCATTCGCGGGAAGTGACGCGCAGGCTTTCGAAGAGGCGGTCTCGGTGGCCGCGTCGTTTGTCTACACACTGGATACCCAGGAGTGCCTGCTCGACATGCTGTTCGTCGGCGAGGAGACACATGTGTACACCGCGGGCCGGGGGCTGCTGCGTGCCGGACATCTGCTGGAGGTGCTCGCGGGCGTGCATCGGTCGGAGGGCGAGGTGCTCGCGGATCTGGGCGCTGCGGTGCGCGAGCGCAGTGGCGAACTCTCCAGCTGCATCCTCGTGCTCTCGGCCTGGGATGAGGCGCGGCGTGAACTGGTGGAGTCCGTTCGACGCGCGGGTCTGCACCTTCTGGTGCTCGCGGTGGTGGCCGATGAAATCATCGTGAATCCCTCAACAGGCGTGCGCCGCATTCGCGCGGCCCATGTGCAGGAGGATCTGCTCGGATTATGAGTGCCGGCGCGAACAGGATTGACGTCCACGAGAGCGGAGCGGTTGCCGGTTCTGCAAGCGTGCCGGCTTTCGCAAGAACGCCCTTTGGCATGGTGGGCGCCGCGGTGCTGTTCTGGGGATGGCAGACCGGGATGCTGCTCGTGGCCGTGCCCCTGGCTCTGGTCATCGAAACAGGCGTCCTGTGGCGGCCGCGGTGGGTCCTTGATACGGATGGCATCAACCGCTTCGCCGATCTCTCCTCGCTGGCCCTGATCGGCGTGGGCGCGTGGTTCCTCGTCACACTGGAGGCGCCGCGCGCGGCGCGCACCGTCATCGGCATGGCGCAGTGGCTGCCGCTAACGCTCTCGCCGCTCGTACTCGCGCAGGCCTGTCTGGCGCGGGTGCCGCTGGATCTCTCCGTGCTGTTCGTGACCATACGCGCGCGCCCCGAAACCGGGCTCAAGGTGCACTTCGGATTCGTCTACACCATCGCCTGTGTGCTGGCCGCCGCCACCGCCAATGTGCGCGATGAAATGTTCTATGGCGGCGCGGCGGTGTTCGCGGCATGGTCGCTGTGGAACCTGCGCTCGCGCCGCTACAACCGGCTGATTCCGTTTGGCATGTTGATGCTGGCGAGCGTCATGGGTTATGCGGGGCACATCGGGCTCAACCAGTTCCAGGGCGCGCTTACCGAATGGGTGAGCGAGCAGATCATGCGCTCGGTCAACACCAATCCGTTTCGCACCCACACCGATATCGGGCAGATCGGCGAGCTGAAGCAGTCCGAGCGCATCCTGCTGCGCGTGCGCCTGCCAGAGGGAGAAAAAACGCCGGTGTTGCTCCATCGCGCGAGTTACAACGTGTTTTCCTCGCCCGCCTGGATTGCAAGGCCGCTGCGCTTCGACCCGGTGGCGGGGGAATCCGCCACCGGCTGGTCGCTCAGGCCCGATGCACAGCCGCCGCCTGAAGGAGCGGCGCGCCGCGAACAGGCTGTCGAAGTGCTCGAGTACGCGCGCAACGGCAGAACCATTGCCGCGCTGCCCATGGATACGGTGCATGTCGACGGCCTGCCGCCCTCGGAACTGCGCCGCAGTCCCATGGGCAGTGTCAACATCGACACCGCGGCCGGCTTTCTGCGCTACCGGGCCACGCGCGGCGAGGGCGCGCAGGTGGAAATCGAACCCGGGGAATTCGATATGCGCGTGCCGCCGCGCGAGGCCGATGCGATACATGCGATCGGGCTTGAACTCGGATTGCAGGGCCTCGATCCGGTTGAAGCACGCCGACGCGTTGAGCAGTTTTTCGCGGAGAATTTCCATTACTCCACCTGGCTGGAGGCTTCATCGCCATTTGCGCCGACACCGCTGTCGGCGTTTCTCCTCAAGACCCGCGCCGGTCATTGCGAATACTTCGCCAGCGCCACCACGCTCTTGTTGCGCGAGGCCGGCATCCCGGCGCGCTACGCCACGGGATTTTCGGTGCAGGAACAAACCGGCAGCGGCGACTACGTGGTGCGGGAGCGGCACGCGCATGCCTGGGTGCGCGCATGGATGGATGGAAAATGGGTGGACATTGATACCACGCCGCCGCAATGGTTCAGTGTGGAGGGCGGCAAAGGCGGGCTGTGGGAGAGTCTGAGTGATGCGTGGTCATGGCTGAAATTCACCTGGGGCCGCTATCAGACAAACGAGGAGGATGCGGTGCCAAGGCCGGTGCTGATCGGCCTGCTTGTGCTTCTGTTCGGCTGGCTGGCATGGCGCATATTCCGTCAGCCCTCGAGGCGCGCGCAGGTTGATGCGAAGGCAATCGATTGGCCTGGCATCGTAAAGGGTGCCGATTCGGAGTTCTACGAAATCGAGGCGATGCTGGCAGGCCGGAGCCTGGGCCGGCGGGCCTCGGAGTCGCTGTCCGAATGGTTGGCGCGGGTGGCGCGATCAGAGGTTTTCGGGAAGGGCGCCGACGAATTGCGCTCCATCGTTGCCCTGCATTGCCGGCTGCGATTCGACCCGCAGCCGATGGAGGCTGCGGCGCGCGAGGAGCTGCGTCTCAGTGTACGGCGATGGCTGGAGTCGTTCCGGCGAGGAGACGTGGGTCAAGCAGTGGGCCATCAACCGACGCCGTGATGGCCCGCGCCATGCGCGACAGTTCTTCCCACAAGTTGGAGGTGTCCTTGCGAAACACGATGTCGGGGCTGGCATTGACCACGTTCCATACCTTGCGGTCGATCTCCGAGCGCAACTCGCCCGGGCGCCAGACGATGTAACCCACGTAGTAGCGTGCGTCGTTGGGCGTGTCTTCAATGACCTTGTCGACGATGTTCACGGTCATGGCAAGGAACATTTCCTTGGTGAGGCCGACGGTGCCCTTGCCGGGATCCTTGTCGCTCTTCACCACGGCAACGACGGCGCCGCGGGACATCGGTCCGCCGAAGAACACCGGCTCGGTGACTTTCTTGGAAGGTTGGTGCTCGGGGAAGAGGCTCGCGAGCGTACGGCGGGTGGGCCGGTTGACGATCACGCCGATGTGGCGGTCTCCGTCGACGGGAACCACGATCACCACCGAGCGCTGGTAATCCGCATCGCGCAATCCCGGCGAGGCCACCAGCAGCACGGCGTCGGGTTCAGCTTCCTTCTGTGCCTGCGCCTGCACGCCGAAGCAGGCCAACATCGCGACCATCGCCCATACCACAGTGCGTAACTGCTTCATGTGCCGGAATCCTTTCTGTTTTTCAAACCGGCGCGGACCGCCCCCGTTCCAGCCGCTGATTCAAGTAAAGCATACCGGAAACAGGAATCGAGGTGGTCATCCACCATGCCCACCGCCTGCATGAATGTGTAACAAATTGTGGTGCCGGTGAAACGGAACCCGCGTTTCTTGAGTTCGCGGCTGAGGGTATCGGAAAGCGGCGTGCTCACCGGCACCTGTTTCATCTTTTGCCTCTGTATTTTCAAGGGCTTGCCGCCGACAAAGTCCCAGACGAAGGCGGCAAATGTGCCGAATTCCCGTTGCACTTCGAGGAACGCCTGGGCATTGCTGATGGTTGATTCGATCTTGAGGCGGTTGCGAACGATCCCCGCATCCAGCATCAGGCGTTCCACGTCGCCGCTCTTGAAGCGCGCCACCTTTGCCGGATCGAAACGGGCAAACAGGCGCCGGTAATTGTCGCGCTTCGCAAGGATGGTGGACCAGGACAGGCCGGCCTGCGCGCCTTCCAGGATCAGGTATTCGAACAGGACGCGATCATCGTGAACCGGGGTTCCCCACTCCTCGTCGTGGTAGCGCGTCATGGTGAGGCTGCCCAGGCACCAGGGGCAGCGGGCTTTGCCATCGGCCGGTGGCGCGGGCGTCACTGCAGTGGAATGGATCGGTGTGGAATTCACCCTCGCCGGTTTCGCCCGGGTGGATTTCGCAGGTACGGGGTTTGATGTGCCCGACTTTGCCTTCGCCTTCGGCATCAGTTGAAGGCCTGTATCCCCGTCTGTGCGCGCCCGAGGATCAGCGCATGGATGTCGTGCGTGCCTTCATAGGTGTTGACGACCTCGAGATTCACGAGGTGCCGCATCACCCCGAATTCGTCGGAGATGCCGTTGCCGCCCAGCATGTCGCGCGCCGTGCGCGCGATGTCCAGCGCCTTGCCGCAGGAGTTGCGTTTCATGATGGAGGTGATTTCCGGTGTGTCCGTGCCTTCCTCCTTCATTCGCCCGAAGCGCAGGCAGGCCTGCAGGCCGAGTGTGATCTCGGTCTGCATGTCCGCCAGTTTCTTCTGGATCAGCTGGTTGGCGGCCAGGGGTCGGCCGAACTGCTTGCGGTCCAGCACGTACTGGCGGGCGCGGTGCCAGCAATCCTCCGCGGCGCCAAGGGCGCCCCAGGCGATGCCATAGCGCGCGGAATTCAGGCAGGTAAAGGGGCCCTTGAGGCCCTGCACGCCAGGCAGCAGGTTTTCCTCGGGAACGAACACATTGTCCATGACCACTTCGCCGGTCACCGAGGTCCGAAGGCCGATCTTGCCGTGAATCACCGGCGCCGAGAGCCCCTTCGCGCCCTTGTCGACGATGAAGCCGCGCACCACGTCGTCCTCGGTCTTGGCCCAGATGACAAACACATCGGCCACCGGGGCGTTGCTGATCCACATTTTTGCCCCGGACAGGCTGTGGCCGCCGGGCGCCTTCTTCGCTCGCGTGATCATGCTTTGCGGATCGGAGCCGTGATTGGGTTCGGTCAGGCCGAAGCAGCCTATCAGGGCACCGGTGGCGAGCTTCGGCAGGTATTTCTGTTTCTGCGCTTCCGTGCCGAAGGTGTGTATGGGCAGCATCACCAGCGAGCTTTGTACCGACATCATCGAGCGGTAACCCGAATCGATGCGTTCCACCTCGCGTGCAATCAGGCCGTAACAAACGTAGCCCAGCCCGGCGCCGCCGTATTCGGAGGGGATGGTCGGGCCCAGAAGGCCCAGTTCGCCCATTTCACGGTAAATGGCGGCGGTTTCGTATTTTTCGTTGCGAAAGGCCTCCAGCACTCTCGGGGCGAGCTTGTCGCGGGCATAGGCCTCGGCGGCGTCGCGAACCATGCGTTCCTGCTCGGTGAGTTGCTGCTCGAGCAGCAGCGGGTCCTGCCAGACAAAGCGGTTCTTGGAGGACTTTGGTTGTTGCGGTGCGTTCATTCAGTGGTCTCCATCCGTTCGGAGTGTTGCCGTTGCGGCAGGGGCAATCGGCGTCCGGATTTTAACGCCACGCGCAGGTTCCGCTCCGTCAGCAATCGGTGGATTCCGGCCTTTTTTTCGTTGACGGGGCCCAGGGAATTGTGCAAGCTGCGCCACACGAATCGGCTCTCTGGAGCCGGACGAAGTACCGGTTGCAAAATGAAGTTTTGCAACCCCTGATATAGGGGAGCATGAGGGGAGTGTCCCCTCATATTGAAACAGGCAGTACTGTTCGGAGGTGCACGCGATGTTTCAGAAGATCTTGCTGGCATACAACGGTTCGCGGGAGGGTAAAGCGGCCCTGCTTTCCTGCGGTGAGGTGGCTTCCCTGTCCAAGGCCGAAACCCACCTGCTCGCGGTGGCGGGCATGCCTTCGAGCATGTTCCTCACCGAGGGCTTCCTGCCCGAAGAGTTGATGGAAGACGAGAAAAAACGCGCTCAGGAAGTGCTGGACGAGGGCATCGCGCAACTGAAATCGAACGGCTATCAGGCTACGGGCCATCTGGCGGTGGGCGAGCCGGTCGAGGAAATTTCGCGCCTCGCCAGCGCCCTGAAGGTCGACCTGATCATCGTCGGCCACAGCCAGAAAACCTCGATTGCGAGCCGCTGGTGGCGCGGGTCGGTGGGCAAAACGCTGCTCGATATTTCCCCGTGCAGCGTGCTGATCGCCTTGGCGCGGACCTGACATAAGGCAAATACGACCGGTAATTTCGCACGTTTCAGGTGTTGACGCCCGGTCGGGGGAGTGGCCACCCCTATAATCTGCAGCCATGATTCCCCGCACGTTTTTCAGTATTTTCAGTCTGAAAATACCGGTCTTGTCGGCGCTGGCGCTGCTGTTATGCGTCCATGGGGGCGCGGCTTTTTCCCAGACGCCGATTGCAAAACCCAAACCGCCTGTAAAGCCCGCTGCCCAGGCCCCGCGTCCGGCAGCCCAGGCTCAAGCTGCTGCGGTGGACGATCGCCGGTGGAATGAACTTGCGGATCAGGCCGAGGACAATCTGGCCAAAGGTAGCTTTTCCGCGGCGGAAGCTGCAGCCCGCCAGATGCTGGATGAGGCGATCCGGATTTTTCCGCCCGAGCACCCGAACATTGCTTCGAGCCAATCCATCCTGGGCTCGGTGCATTTCAAGCAGGGCCACTATGCCGACGCCGAGGCGTCATTCCGTCAGGCGCTCAATATCTATGAAAACCGCTCCGGTCCCGAGGCATCACAGACCGCGTCGGCGCTGAACAACCTCGCGCTGGTTTTGGAGAAAACCGGTGATTTTCGCGGGGCGGAGTTGCTGCTGCAGCGCTCCCTGGCGATATTGCGCAAATTGAAGGGACCGGATAATCCGGACACGGCCACCACCATGTCCAATCTGGGCCGGGTGCTGGATGCGCAGGGCAAATTCGGCGCCTCCGCGATCATCGCCGAGGGCTCCGCCTCCGATGCCAGGGCGGTGGCGGGCGACGATCCGCAGGTGCTTGGCAATCGCGCCAACGATCTGGCGGCCAAAGGGCAGTTTCGCGAAGCCGAGTCGCTGCAGCAACGGGTGGTGCAGATTCACGAGAAGGCTCTCGGCCCTGAGCATCCGCTGACCGCCACCAGCATTTCCAATCTGGGCAACATGCTCTATCTGCAGGGCAAGTTCAGTGAAGCCGAGCAGGTGCACCGGCGCGCGCTTGCCATCCGCATGAAGGTTTTGGGGCCTGGACACCCCGATACCGCTATCAGCTTGAACAATCTTGCGAACGTCCTCTTCGAGCAGGGCAAGGATGAGCAACTCGCGCCTTCGGAGCAGCGCGCGAGGGCACGAGACCAGATCCGCGTTTTCACCGAGACCGAGGACCTTTATCGCCGCGCGCTGGCGATTCAGGAATCGGCCCTGGGTCCCGAACACCCTGCCATCGGGGCAACGCTGAATAACCTGGGCGCGCTGCTCGATCAGGGTGGCCGGCACAGCGAGGCTGAACCGCTGCAGCGGCGCGCTCTTGCCGTGCTCGAGAAGGGACTGGGTCCCCTGCATCCGGATACGGCAGCGACGCTGACCTCGCTGGCGGTGTCACTGGACCGGCAGGGGAAGATTGTCGAGGCGGAGGCCATCTACCGCCGCGCGGTGGAAACCTCGCGCGCCGCGGGCAATCCGCGCTCGCTGCTGCTCAATGCAAGCCGTTTGGGGTTTGCGCTGGCCAAACGGGGCCGCAATCGCGAAGCCCTGCCGTTTTACCGCGACGCGATCGACTCGCTGGATTTTCTTTATGTGCGAACGCGCGGCCTGTCCGAAGAGACGCGCGCAGCCTTCCTCGGGCAGTTCGGGAATATTTACCTCGAGACCATCAAGCTATTGCTGCAACTGCATCGCACCAACCCGACCGAAGGCTTTGACCGGCAGATCCTGGAAATTGCCTCGCGCAATCAGAGCCGCATTTTCACCGAACTCATGCGCCAGGCGGACGTGGGGCGCTTTTCCAGCGAGCCGGCATTCATCACCCTGCGCGATCGCCGCCAGGCACTGCACGATCGCATCGACGGCCTGCGCCAGGCGGTGGTGACCGTGCCGGTCGGCCAGCCGCAGACCGACGTGCGCCGCGCCGACCTCGTTGGCCAGCTCGACGGCTCCACGCGGGAACTTGCGGTCGTGGAAGGGGAGTTGCAGAAGCGCTATCCGCGTTTCATGGAACTGACCAATCCCAGGCCGGTCGGTGTCGACGATCTGCAGAAACGCCTGCTGCAGGACGGCGAGATGCTGCTCACCTACGTGCTGTTGCCGCTGGAGACGGTGATCTTCGGCGTGACGAAGGAGCGCCTCAAGATGGCGGTGGCGCCGGTGAAGCGCGAAGACATCGCCGATCGCATCTATCGCGTAAGGCGCTCGATAGAAAAGGTTGCCGGCGGCGAATCGGTGCTTTTCCTGCGCGAAGTCGATCCGTCGGTGCTGAACGGGTTGTACCGCGACCTGGTCGCGCCGATGGCCGACGTGATGGCCGGCCAGAAGAAAATCATCGTGGTCGCCGACGGCCCGCTGCAGACCATCCCCCTCGAGCTTCTCGTGCGCAATTTCGGCCCTGCCGAGGAAAAGACCTTCCGCGCGGCGCGGCAGTCAGGCGATGGCAGCACCGACAGGCCCTTCCTTGCGGAATATGCGCCGCTCGATTATCTGGGAAGGTCATTCCGATTCGCCTATCTGCCCAGTCTGTCCACGCTCACCTCGCAGCGGCTGTATCCGAAATTGCAGGGGGTTTCGAAAAACGAACTGGTTGCCTTTGCGGATCCCATCTTCAATGCATTGCCGGGCAAGCCCCTGTCGGTGCAGACCATGGCGACGCTGGAGAGCATGGGAGGGTCGGTGCCGCGCGGACGCGATGGACAGCCGAACATCCCGGCGTTGAAGGAAACGGCCGACGAGGCGCGGGAGATCGCCAAGATTCTGGGCGGTGCGAGCGATCTCTACATCGGCGAAAACGCCCAGGAGTCCATGGCCAAGGGCGGTGACCTCAAAAGCGCGCGCTTCGTGCTGTTTGCCACGCATGGATTCCTGGGTGGCGAATATCTTCCTCCCACGGAAACGCCTGCGGAGCCGGGCGCCAATGTGGTGTTACGGCCCTCGCAGCGGTCCAAGGCGCAGCCCGCGCTCGCCCTCACGCTGGCGGGCTCGCTCAATGGCGAGGACGGCATGCTCACCATGAAGGAAGTCATCGAGGATGTGGAGCTCAATGCCGATCTTGTCGCGCTGTCGGCCTGCAATACGGCTGGTGAAACGGCGCAGGCCAACAACGGCGAAGGATTTGCGGGCTTGACGCGCGCATTCATGTACGCGGGGGCGAGGAGCCTGCTGGTCTCCCACTGGAGCGTGGATAGCCTGTCCACGCAGGCCCTCATGACGGGGACCTTCCGCAACATCAAAGCGGGCAAATCGCCGCTGGATTCGATGAGCGATGCCCAGCGCTTGCTGCAGGGCGCCAGTTACACCAGCGGGGAATACCACTTCTCGCGGGGCCATCCGTTCTTCTGGGCGCCCTTTGTCTACGTCGGTGACTGAGCGGGTCGTGTAGGAATTCCTTCTACAAGGTGCCGCACCGTAGGCTGACCCGTTGCGTCGGCAACACCCTATGTTGCATCGAACCGGCCTCCGGTAGCATGCCTCGTTATTATGCATGGCGTTGCATGCGTTCATTCCACACACCCGGGGCGGGACCACCATGAATGACAAGCGTCTTTCGATAGTCGGAATACTCTCTTTTGCAACGCTGGTGGGCACGCTGTGCGTGCTGACGCCCCAACGCGTGGATGCACCACGCGCCGCGGAGGCGGTGATCGGCGCCATCGACTCGCTGCCGGCGACCGCTGCAGGCAACGTGGATTCGACCGGCTCCGCGCAGGTCTACATGGGCGGCACCGCCGCGCAGGGCAGGGTGTCCCAGCTCTACGTGAAGGCGGCGGAGAACCTGTTCATCGCCGTCGACCAGGCGCCCAGGAAACTGCTGGAATCGCCGGACCGGTGGGTGGAGGTCGAGTTTCCCGAACTTCTGGCCAACGGCAGCGAATCCGCGCGGGCGATGATCACCAGCGTGGAAGCCGGCATACAGGTGGGCGACGTGGCGGAGATCAAGTTTGCCCACAAGGACAATCTGCGTTTTTTCCCGTGAAGGAAGTCACCCGTGTCACGAGCCTGGTGGCGCATCGCGACGAAATGATTGCAAGGGATTTCGAGCGCCGGATACTGGCGCGCAACGGACAGCTTGCGCCGGAGGATGACGTTTTGACGCGGGTGCTGGGCCTCCCGCGCAAATCCCCTGGTGCGCAGTATTCCTCGCTGGCAACCACATTTCCGCACTCGCATTGATCCTTCAGGTCGCCATCCATGCTGGCCAGGAGTGATGTAACTAATTGATATTATTGTTATTTCATGGGTGTCGGTGATTAACCCAAAGTGCGGCGGAACAGTGCAAACAGGCGCTCCCAGTGCCTTTCCGCGGCGGCCTTGTTGTAGAGGGCGCGCTGTGGAAACACAAAACCGTGATTGCAGTTCTCGTGCATTTCCAGTTCGTATTTCAATTTTGTCTGCTTCAATGCCGCCGTCAGGGCGTCGACGTCTTTTTTCGGCGTCAGGAAATCGATGGAACCGAAACCGAAGTAGGCTTCCGCGGTGATGTTTCCCATCATCAGGTGTGCGCTGTCGGGCCGGTCCGTGACAAAGGGCACGCCATGCAGCGATGCGGCGGCGCCGAATCGCGCGGGGTAGGTGGCGGCGGCAACCATGGCGTAGGGTCCGCTCATGCAGTAGCCGACGGAACCCGCGAGGCCTTTCCCGGCTTCCGGCTGCTTCGCAAGCCACGCGAGCAGATGCCCCGTGTCCTCTGCGATCGAGCCGTTCGAAATCGTTGCCATCAGCCCGAACATTTTTTTCTGCTCGGCGCTTTCATTGACGGTGGCTTCCGCGGTGAGCAGGGCGCCGCGTCC
>CAIUKQ010000229.1 GCA_903899705.1 uncultured beta proteobacterium | reverse complement strand
TACCAAGTATTTGTTTTTATTAAACTTTTTGAAATTAATTGAAGTCTTGAGCACCTGCGCCCGAAGCAGCTATGCGGGCAATGGCTGAGGCTGATCGCGCTCGCTATTCATTGACCCAGCCGAGCAGGCTGCCGGTTTCACGATCAAACGCAAAAATGACCACGCCATATCGGAATACCGCCGGATAAAAGGCCAGCTTGTCGAAGGTGGTTGTAGATTTATCCAGAAATCTTTGACGAAATCGCTCCAGGTCGTCCTTCGCTTTCGGTTCCACGCGCATCAGGACGTCGAGGTCGAGCGCATCCTTGACCATGCTTCGCCAGATGGCCGGTGTCATGGGTTGGTAGTAGTCCCCGAGCACGGTCACCCTGGGGCCGCCGCTGTTGGCCGACATCCGGATTCCCTGCCGTGTGGCGGGATCCTCTGGCAACACCAGCGCGACCATGACCGGTCCGCGGCCGCTGCGCATGGCCTCGATGCGCGCCAAATCGCGCGTGGTGGGCACCAGATCCGGCCAGGGCACGGAATAGAAATTCTTCTCTGCGTACACAATGAAAGCCGGCCGGTATTCCATCATCAGGCCGGCGCCATAGACGAACGCCATCAGTTGCAAAGCGCCAATGACGGACAGGTCTCGTTTCAGCTCCTTCTTTCCGCGCCGGTAGACAACCAGTGTGAGGAGTGGCCCGATGACCAAATCCACCAGGACCACCATCCTGAGAATGGTCCAGCCGCCATCAAATTCAAAATAGGGCGGCGGATACCAGACAAAATAGACCACTGCAGCCAGTAAGCCCACCGGTGCCGCGCTGATCGCCAGGTGCGCAGCAAAGGCCCGGATCTTTCCGGGCTGTCTGAAAAACTCTATCAAGGGTTTCATTCGCGGATTATTTGACCGGTGTGTGTCGATGTTTGCCGATGTTTGAATGTGCGAAACGCGGTCCGCCGTTATCATAGCAGCGCGTTGTCACCAACCCAGAGGAAACGACTCTTGAAGATTGCCAAATACGGCCCGGACCGCATTGCCGCGGTCGTGGATCAGAAACTCATCGACCTGAATCTTGCCTATGCAAGCTACGCCAAGCAGAAGATGGGGGCGCTGCGTCCCTATGCGCTGGCCGATGCGATTGTGCCCGCCGACCTGCTCGAGTTCATCAAGATCGGCAAACCCGGACTGGACGCCGCCTACGCCGCGGTTGAACTGGCAAAATCCCAGGGCGAAGATTTCCGCGGCCCTCAAGGTGAACTGGCGGTATTCGATCTTGCCAGCACGCCCCTGCGCGCGCCCCTGCCCAGCCGCGCCTCCAAGCTCATCTGCATGGGACGCAATTTCGGCAAGCATGCGGCCAACGCCCAGGCGGTGCGCGCGGCCTCCGGCGTGAAGGAACAGGTTCCGGAATCGTCGCTGCGGCCCCAGCGTCCCGCGGGCTTTCTCAAGCTGCCCGACACGGTGCGCGGCCCCGGCGAGCCCATCATCTATCCGTCACGCACGAAGAAATTCGATTACGAGGTGGAACTGGCGCTGATCATCGGCAAGCAGGGCAAGGACATCCCGGCCGAAGAGGCCATGTCCTATGCCTGGGGCTATTCCATATTCTGTGATTACAGCGCGCGCGACCAGGCCACGGATCTGGAGGACATGCAGTGGGTGCGCCACCACAAGAATTTCGATTGCGCGGCCGCGATCGGACCCTGGATCGTCACCGCCGATGAGATTCCGGATCCGCACAATGTGCCGCTGAAGTCGATTGTCAACGGCGTGGTGCGCCAGGATGGCAACACCAATGACATGATCTACAAATTCCCGCGCATCATTGAGTACTATTCGATCGACCAGACCATGTACCCGGGGGACGTGTTTGCCTCGGGAACACCTGACGGCACCGGCATGGAGAAGAAAGACGGCTCCTGGTTTCTCCAGGTGGGCGACACCGTGGAGTTCGAGATACCGCCGATCGGAAAATTCAGCAATCCCATCGTGGCCAAGCCGGCGAAATAGCAGCGAAAAAAACAGCGAAACAAGAGGTACGACATGTCCGCCATTCTGAAAGAAGCCCCGCAAACCGCCGCCAGTCGTCGCGTCAACTCTCGCCGCGTCGACCCCATCACGCTGGAAGTTGTTCGCTACTCGCTGGTGGCGATGATGGATGAGACCGAGGCCAACCTCACCCGCACCGCGTTCTCCACCATCATCCGTGAATACAAGGATTACTGCGTGGGCCTGGTGACGGCCAAGGGCGAGACCATCGCTCAGGGCCGCGGCAGCATCCCCACCTTCGTCGCCGACCTGGGCACACCGGTGTTGGACGGCATCGCCATGTGGGGCGATGACATCAACGAGGGCGACTTTCTCATCAACAACCATGCCGGCGTCTGCGGCCAGCATCTGAACAATGTGGTGATGTACACGCCGATTTTCGACCACGGAAAAATCGTCGCCTACTCCGCGCTTCGCACCCACTGGCCGGACATCGGCGGCGGATTCCAGACCCGACCGGCGACCGAGATTTATCAGGAAGGCATCCAGTTCCGGAATTCAAAGATTTACAAAGACGACAAGATCAACATTGAACTTGAGCGGCTTATCCGTATCAACACGCGCAAGTCCGAAGATACATTCGGCGATCTCGAGGCGCAGGTCGCCGGATGCCGGCTCGCCAAGCGCCGCTTCGAGGAACTGATCAAGCGCTACGGCTGGGCCGATGTCGAGGCGTGCATCCACGAGTGCTGGGACCAGTCCGAGCGTTACGTGCGCGAGCAGATCAGGAAGATCCCCAACGGAAAGTATTACGCCGAATCCTTCCTCGACGGCGATGGCATCAGCAAGGAAGTGGTGCCGATTCGCGTGCACGTGATTGTCGAGGATGAGGAGATCACGGTCGATTTCACCGACATGCCGCCGCAGGTGGCCGGTCCACTGAACTCAGGCGCCACCGGCGGCGCGGCGAGCGCGGCCAAGGTCGCATTCAAGGGCGCGGTGGCGCCGTTGATGCTCCCGAACGAAGGCGAGTTCCGTCCGCTGAAAGTCATCACCAAACCCGGAACGCTGGTGAGCGCATCGGAAGATGCCGCCATGGGACTGTGGTCCACGCCGATCAAGACCGTCATCGACGTGATCCTGCGCGCCCTGTCTCAGGCCATACCCAACCGCATTCCCGCCGGCAATAACGCGCAGTACGGCCGCGGGCGGGTGCGCGGCCGGTATCCGGGCACACGCAATTTCTGGGAAGGCGGCGGAAACACCCTCGGCGGCTGGGGCGGACACTTCGGCGGAGATGGCCAATCGGCACTGATGACCACCACGCACGGCGACTGCCGCCGGGTGCCGGTGGAGGTGGAAGAGAACGAAGGACTGGGCCTGCTGAAGAAATTCGAACTGGTTCAGGACTCCGGTGGTGCCGGGCGCTGGCGCGGGGGCCTGGGCACCTGCATCGAGGTGGTAACCCCGGAACCAGCCACCGCCATGCTCGATTTTGACCGCGCCCAGTTTCCGCCATGGGGACTTTACGGCGGCAAGGACGGCGCGGCGGGTCACGGCGAAGTCGAGAAGCCCGGCGAAGCGGTGCTGACCGGCAGTCGCGTAGCCGTGCAGGTGCCGCCCGGCACCGTGGTTCGTGCAACCAACAATGGCGGCGGCGGCTGGGGCGATCCGCTGGAGCGCGACCTCGATGCAATCGCCTGGGATGTGCGACAGGGGTATGTATCGCGCGGCGCGGCTGAACGCGATTACGGCGTCGTATTTGACACGGCGGGTGCCGTCAACCGGACTGAAACCGTGAAGCGAAGAAAGGCGCTGCAAAGCACCCCGGCAGCACACTAGCGCATCAACGCGGCCGCCTCTGATTTTCGGGTGGCCAGCGGGTGCCACACGACAAACGTCGTGCCAGCGCCCGGAGACGACTCCACCGAGATCGTTCCACCCAGCAGTTCGATCAGGTCCCTGCTGATCGCAAGACCCAGTCCGGTACCCGGCTGCGCGGCATTGCGATCAATTTTCCGCAATGGCTCGAACACATTCTCAAGATCGGCAGCGTTAATCCCCCTGCCCGTGTCACGCACAAGAAACTCAATGCCATCACGCGCCGGCGTCACATTCAGACTGATGCTGCCCGAAACCGTAAACTTGACCGCGTTGTTCAGCAGGTTATCGAGGATGTCCCGCAGCCTGGTCGCATCGGTCTGTATGGCCTCCGGAATACGTGCATCGAGTTCCAGATGAAAGGCCAGCCCCTTGCTCTGCGCTGATTGACTGTGCAATTTGGCGAGATCATGGATGAATGGAACAAGTTTCAGCTCCATGATGGATAGCTCCATCCTGCCCGCCTCGATTTTTGCAAGATCAAGAATCTTGTCAATCACCTGCCTGAGATGCGTGCCGGCATCGTGGATGATTTGTGAATACTCCCGTTGTTCCGGTTGCCGCAGCTCATGGGACAGCAATTCCGCATAGCCCAGAATGCCGTGCAGCGGCGTTCGCAATTCGTGCGACATGCGAGCCAGAAATGCGGATTTGGCACGGGCCGCCGATTCCGCGCTGTCAGCCCGGATCCGGTCGCTTAAAGCCTGACGCGCGTCAGCCAGGGATTGATCGCGATGCTGCAATGCCATTCCCAAAAATGCCGCAGTCGTCACGAGCACTATGGTCAGGCTCAACCAGGTGGCTATCGAGACATCCTGAACGGGAGTGGGCAGGAATCCGCCAATCTGGCCCCATAAAAGCGCCCCATAGGTCAGCGCATTGACCGCCACGGTCCACCAGACTCCCCGCCAGCCAAAAATAATGGCGGCAAGCACCACCAGACTGATGAAAACGCCGGAGGCCGGTGCACGAACCGTGCCGCCCACAACCAGCACGGCGGTGAGGACTGCCCAAGTCCCGGCAATCAGGCAAAAACCAGCTTCGCGAGCGTAACCCGCCCGAAGCAGCGCGCGAAGCATGAGCAAAAACCCCAAATCGCACGCCAGCATTTCACCCACAATAGGATTCTTAATGGTCTCCTCAACCTGAAACAGCCACAGGTTCAGCATAAACGCCAGATTCACGAGCATGCGGATATTGATTGATGCGCTCACCATCGGGGCTTTGGCGTTCCCGTTTCCATTGACCAATTCCGGCGACCGAAAGAAAGCACTGAGTTTCGCAAACACGGCTCAGTTCCCCGCCTGGTTTGCCGCAATCTCGGGCGCGGCGGCAGGATGCCACACGGTGAATGTCGTTCCCTTGCCGTAGTCGGATTCCACGGTGATCGAACCGCCCAGCAGTTCAATCAGATCCTTTGTAATCGCAAGTCCCAGGCCAGTGCCGCCATTCGCACCCGCGTGATCCACCTGCGTGAACGGTCGAAACAATTTATTCATGGCTTCAGCGGCGATTCCCCTTCCGGTATCACTCACGCAAATTTCAATGCCATCGCCCACCGGACGGGCCCGCAATGTGACGCTGCCTGATTCCGTGAATTTCACCGCGTTATTCAGAAGATTATTGACAATCTCCCGCAACCGCGTCGCATCGGACAGGATGCTTCCGGGAAGGCCGGGGGCGAGGTCCACATGAAATACCAGACCCTTGCGCAATGCAGGTTGCCGGTGAAGTCTGCCCAGTTCCTGGAAAAAAGTATCAAGCACAACAATTCCCATCGACAGCTCCATTCGTCCCGCCTCGATTTTCGCAAGGTCCAGAATGCCGTTGACGATATCGAGAAGGTGCGATCCGGCGTTGTGGATGATTTCCGCAAATTCCCTGTGTTCTTTGTGGTCAAGGCCGTTTGAAAGAATTTCTGCGTAACCCAGGATGCCATGCAGCGGCGTCCGCAACTCGTGAGACATCCGGGCAAGAAAAGCTGATTTCGCCTGATTTGCAGTCTCTGCCGCGTCCGCTCTGACGCGGTCCTTCAAGGCCTGCCTCGCCCGGGCGAGCGCCTCATCGCGCAGCTGAAGTGCCAACCCGAGGAACCCCGCGGTCACAACCAACAGGGCGCACATCAGAATCCACACGCCGATACCCACGGTCTGGATCGGCGCGGGCAACAGTCCGCCCAACTGCGCGATGATCAGCAAGCCATAAGTGGCGGAATATGCCGCCACAGCCCACCACATCCCCCGTGTGCCATGCAATATGGCCGCCAGAACCACCATGGTGACGTACGCAGGAATCGTTGCATTGCGCGCGGTTCCGACAACGACCGTTGCCATTGTGAACGTCGCCCAGATAACCATCAGGAATCCGATGCTTGCCATTGTTACGCGCCCGCCGCGCAGCAAGCCTCGAAACACCAGCAGGAACGCGACGTTGGAAAACAGGAGCGCGAACATCACCAGTATCCGCGCCGCAGGCGCCTGTCCGTAGGGAATTCCCGCCACAAGGATGAAGGTGCCAAGGATCCAGGTGTTGAGAGCGACGCTCAACACCCTCGCCACCGCCGTCTGGTCCTCGTTGGCAAGAACCGGCGGCCGGAAAAACTGCTTGATCCTTAATAACATGATGTCGAGCGCGCTTAATCCGCCTTGCCAAGAAAATAGGCCTCCGCATTCTGATGGAGGATTTTTTGCAGCACTTCCTCGCCATAGCCGAGTGTTTTCCAGTCGGCGACGATCTTTTCGTACTCCAGCACCGGAAAATCGCAGCCGATCACGATACGGTCCTGGAGGCGGCGACCGATTTCCTTTTTCAGGTTATCGGAGAGCTGCTTTGGCCCCCAGCCGTGCAGTTCATAAGTGACATTGCCCTTGTGCAACAACACCGCAATCATGTCGTCCTGCCACGGATAGGCGGGACGCGCGGCAAGGATGCGCAGTTCCGGATAACGGGCGGCGGCAAAATCGATGTGGCGCGGGTGACCATGGTCCAGCACAATGCCGTAGCCGCCGGGCACGCCCTGTCCGATGCCCGTGAGACCGGTCATGATCATCACCGGCGTGTTCGTCTCGATGGCCAGTTCGTAAAACGGGAACCACATCGGGTCGCTGGCGGGAACACCGACGCCCTGCCCAGATACCGCGAATCCCATAAATCCAGCACCCGCATCGCGGGCCCGGCGGTACTCGGTGAGCGATTCCTCGCCGCGGCGCGGATCAAATTGCAGCCAGTGGCCGAAGATCACATCCCGGTTCTGGCGCGCCACTCCGAACGCATAGTCGTGGTACTCGCGGATCTGCTCGATGGGAAGCATCTTGTGGAATGACAGATCCAGGATGGTGCGCACATTGTTCGCGCGCATGTAATCCATCATCTCGGCCTCGAGCCAATGGCGACCCTTCGTCTTCCAGATTTTCTCCTGGCGCGCCAGTTCCTCGGGCGTTCGAAAAATGTGCCCCTTCGCGGTCCCCCAGTGGGAATGGCAGTCGAATATCTTCTGCGTGGATGAACTCATAGCGGTTGCGGCTTGATGCCGGCCTTGACAACGATCTGGCGGAAAGTCTCCGCGTCCTTGCGGATCAGCGCGCCCAGGCCTTCCGGCGTCATGGTTTCCGGAATGAAGCCCGCGTCATTCAGGAGTTTGCTCGTCTTCTCCGACTCCACCGCCGCATTGGTGTCGCGATTCACGCGCGCCACGATGTCCCCCGGCGTACCGGCGGGCATGAACGTGGCGAGCCAGAAATACAGCTTGTACTCCGGGTACCCGGCCTCGGCCATGGACGGAACGTCCGGCAGCACCGCCTGCTTCGGGCCGGCAACGGCAATGATGCGAAGCTTGCCGTCGCGGTGCAGCGCCTGCGTGGAGGAAATGGAGGTAAAGAGGAACTGCACCCGGTTCGCGGCCACGTCGAGCACCGACTGCGACGAACCCTTGTAGGGAATGTGCGTGAACTGAGTTCCCGTCATTTCGGAAAAGATCAACCCGCCGAGGTGCGAGAGAGACCCCTCCCCCACGGAGGCATAGTTGAACTGACCCGGCTTCGATTTGGCGAGGGCGACGAATTCCTTTACCGTTTTCACACCCAGTTGCGGCGCGGTGGCAAGAATGTAATAGGTGTTGCCAACCAGGGCCACCGGCGAAAAATCCTTGATGGGGTCATAGGGAAGGTTGAGAAAGGCATAGGGAGCCGTTGCATGGGCGCTGGGAGAACCGATCACCATCGTGTAGCCATCCGGCGGCGCCTTGGCGACGAGGTTCGCGGCAATGGTCGCACTGGCGCCCGGCCGGTTCTCGACAATGACCTGCTGCCCGAGTCGCGGGCTGAGTCCTTCGCTCAGGATGCGCGCGACCACGTCGGTGCTGGTTCCCGCCGTAAATCCCACCATCATGTGGATGGGCTTGACCGGGTATCTGGGGGTCTGGGTCTGGGCCACGGCCCCGGACAGGCCGGCGATGGAGACCAGCCCCACCGACATGAACCGGTTAAAAATCAATGACATCACACACTCCTATGGTGGAATCGGGTTATTGCGGACTCTAATCATGCCAGATCAGGCTTGGTACTATGATGCCATCTAGACCGACCAATGTATCCAAAGAGGGGTAGCGCAATGAATGACAGAAACGCCGCCGGCGATATGGCCGGCAATGCCGTGAACGTGCAACTGCGTTCCGGCCGGGTGGTGGATATCAGCCTGGAGCTGGATGACAAGACTTTCAAGATGCAGGTGCTGGATGGCTTCAAGTTCGACATGCAGTTCAAGGTCGAACTGATGAAATCGCACGATGCCGACAAGGGCCTGGGGCAGGTGGTGCGCGGCGTGCACATGCGCCTGCATGCCGGCAGCCATATCGACGCGCCGGAGCACTTCCTCAGGGGCGGCAAGCAGGTGCACGACCTGCCCCTTGACCTGTTCATGGGTGAATGCGTGGTGGCCGATTTCTCGGACAAGCTGCCGGGCAAGGGAATCACGGTGAAGGATCTGGAGGAGCGCGTCGGACCCAAACTGCGTCCGGGCGACCGCCTGCTGATCCGCACCGACTGCAATGATCATTACCTCGAAATGGAACTGGACGCCTGGAAAAAAACCACGCCCTGGATTTCAGCCGACGGACTCACCTGGATCATCGACAAGGGCATTCCGCTGGTGGGCGTCGATTTCTTCCACGGCGCCAAGGACCCGAATGCCGGTCGTGAAGGCGCGCTGTCGGAACGCCTGCTCAAGAGCAACGTGGTGGTGCTGTCCTACATCCAGAACCTTCACCGGATAACCAAGGATCGCGTCACCCTGATGTGCCTGCCGCTCAAGATGATCGGCGTGGAAGCCTCGCCCGTGCGGGCGCTCGTGATCGAATAGTTTCCATCCGAATTGGGGGAGTTACGAGGGGCTCAGTTACGAAAATGCGGCCCCCCTTGTTCCTTCTCTCTAATCCGGCAACCATGTCATGGTCCGGATTTCACCGAGGCGGCGCTTCAGCGCCACCCACGACTCACCACCATCGGTGGATCGAAACAACTGACCGAGGTTGGTCGCGACGAAAATGAGATTCGGGTCGGCGGCGTTGGTCGCCATGAAATAAACGGAACTCTGGATTTCCGCCGGCAACGGCACCCGTTCCCAGTGTTCGCCATAATCGCGACTTCGATGAAGGCGCCCGTCGGTGCCCGGTGGCCCGTCGCCATTGGTCAGGAACATGACGCCGCTACCATCGGCCCGCGGAACAATGCTTCGCGAGTATTGCCACGCGGAGTCGATGCGCTGGAGACTCCAGTGCGCCCCCTCATCCACGCTCACGTGCAAACCACGGTTCGTCGTGGCATAGAGCCTTCGACCGCCGTTGCGAACCATGGCAAACCCGTGAATGTCATCGGTGACCATACCCGTGGACGCCTTTTCCCAATGGTCGCCGCCATCCGTGCTGCGCCATGCGCCATCGATCTCGACGCCGGCCCAGATGACTTTGGAATTCTCGGGATCGGGGAGTATCTGGGTCACCCGCGTCCAGTGCTTAACCAGGATATCGGCGTTGGCGTCCCCGCCCGATTTGAGCACATCGGCCCCGGGGAATCCGGTATCGACATGGGGCTTCAGGGCCGCATCCAGCTTGCGCCAACTCCTGCCGGCATCCGTGGATCGATATAGCCCGGCCGGCTGGGTTCCGGCAAATATCGTGTCCGGATCCAACGGCGCATGGGCAATGGCCGTCACCAGCATGCCGTCCATGGGCGAGGAAAGCAGCCTGCAGGCGCCCGTCGACCGGTCCAGCCGGTGCAATCCGGTATCCGCACCGACCAGCAATTCGCCCGGACGCGACGGATGGCTCGACAGCGACCATACCTGGCTGCCACTGTACAACCCGGTGCCCGTGGACATGCGTGCAAGCGTCTCGCCGTTGTCGGCGCTGGTCCACAGGGACAGGCCGTTGCTGCCGATGTAAAGCTGGGGCATGCGCAGGTTCCTCCTGAATTGCCTCGGATCAATCGGGGGCCGATGTTATCGGTAAATCAGCCGCCATCATTTCGCAGCATAATCCCCCCCTTGAATGCCAATTCACGGCTCAAAGCCAAGAAACGACCCGACCCCACTGAAATGAAAGAGCAAAGACATGGCCCTTAAAGAACCCAGTTTCGCAGAGCGCCAACAGACGGCGGCCAAAGCGAAGCAATTGAAGCTGGAAAAAATTCGCGCAACCGCGCTTGCCAACGAAGCAAGTTTGGCAGAGCGTCGCGCCGCAATGGTGGAAGCGGCAAAAGCCCAGCAGATCCGGACAGCCGAGCGCAAGCTCGCAAACCGCCTCGCCTCCGAAAAAAGAGAGGCCGAACGCGCTGCCGAGAAAAAGCAGCAAGCGCTCGCCGCGGCCGAGGAAAAGGCTCGCAAGGAAGCCGAACTGGCCGCAAAATTGATCTCGGATGCCGCACTTTTGAAAGAGCAAAAAGCCTTGCGTGACTCGAAATACGCGGCACGCAAAGCCCGCAAGAACTGAACGGCTACCAATGCCGAAGCTTCACGTTCTTTCTCTTGTGGCAGCCCTATCGGGCTGTGCGCTGAATGAAAATACGTTGAGACAGGAAGCTTTGCCACTCACCTATACCAGCACCAATCCGCCAAAAGCAGTCGCCGAATGCATGGCGAAAAACATGGAATCCGTGTTACTCGGGGCCCACACCGCGATACGGCCGGTGGAGGGTACGGGTGGACTGGAAGTCATCGCCCGCGGAGGCGATGACAGCATCTACGCGATCGCAGAAATCACGTCAAACGGGAAGGTGAGCTCGGCAAGCATGTGGTTCAGCCAGGTTCTGCACCTTGTCCGTGGACCCCAGGAAAACGGCATGAAGTTCATGCTGGGTTGCTGAGCCCGCATCCGGCCCACGGGCTCGCATCATGGACGACACGCTTTTCGCGGACATCGATCAGGCCCCCGACTTCGCCTGATACCCCGGCCGCCGGTCCACCAGCCGCTTAGCCTTGCCTTCGCGCCCACCGGTGTTGGCCAGTTCCGCGAGGCTGCCCTGATCGACCAGGGTAACGGCGACGGAGACGCCAAGGTCTTCACGCAGACGCTTCTCCATCGACGCCTTCAAACCGTCGCGGCTGGCGGCATCGCGCTTCACCTCGATGCGAACTTCCATTTCGTCGCGCGCGGCCGCGGCGCCATCGGTGCGGGAAACGACGCAGACCCACTCCCCCGTCGTGCGCTCGTCGCTCTTGATCGCCGGCAGGCAGGCCATCGGATACACGTTGACGCCACGCAACTTGACCATCGCATCGCTGCGTCCGAGAAAATGATCCATGCGGCGGAAATGGCTGCCGCAGGCGCAAGGCTTTGTCAGCGAGTCCGGCAGGAAACGGCAAAGGTCGCGAAGGTTGTAGCGGATGATGGGCGGGATGTTCCGGAAGAACACCGTCACCACCATGTTGCCGCGCTCACCCGGCGCCACCGGTTCCCCGGTTTCGACGTCGACTATCTCCAGATAGAGCGTGTCCTCCATCACGTGCATGCCGGACTGTTCGCGGCAATCAAATCCGGCGGTGCCCATCTCGTGGGTGCCGTAGGTATCGTAGATCGGGCAGCCCCAGGTGTCGGCCAGTTCCCGCCGCAGCGTGCCTTCCAGATCAGGCCCCAGGTAGGTTCGGATAAATTTTGTTTTTAAATCAATGACATCCCGCTTGATCTCCTCTCGGCAGACTTCGGCCAGACGGGTGAGATATTCCGGAAAACTGGTCCACAGGTTGGTGCCGTAGCGGAAGGCAATCTCCAACTGCTGGCGGCTTGCAGTGACGATGCCACTTCCCGTGGTCAGTGCCATGATGCCCAGAAAATCGTGGCAGGCCTTGTAGGTCTGCCAGGGCGCATTGGCCAGCGAACAGGTCATCGGGATCTGCATCACATCCCCGGGTCTGCCACCCTGCACGTAGATGGCGCGTGCGCTGGTGAGAGCCTGCGTTTCCCAGGCCAGCGGATCGGCGAGCGTCCCGCGCGGCATGCCGGTGGTGCCGCCGCTGGTCTGCAACTTGAGTGGCACCGAAGCAAAGGTCGATTCATCAACGCCGTGAAACGCGCCATACGGCGGATCGGATTCGATGCTTTGCTTGATGTCGTCGGAATTGAAGCTGGGAAGCTTCGCGATGTCATCGATGCTGCGGATGTCGCCGGGCACAAGACCCTTGTCGCGCCAGCGTTTGGCATAGAAGGGATTGGACCAGCCGGCATGCACCACCTGCAGGAACCGCTCGTTCTGCAGGGCGCGGATCTTTTCGGGTGGATAGCGGTAGACGGTCTGCTCGAACACATCCGGCATCGGATAGTCGCGGCAATACTTGTCCCAGTCGAGCGCCTGCCGGTAAATCGGCAGCTTGCTGTGCGATGCCTCCATGACTAGACGCGAATCATTTCTTGACGATGGGCGCGAACGTGGCGCCGGTTTCCTGCATCACGCGCTTCAAGCACCGGATGGCGAACAGCCCCTTGGCCTGCCCTGCGTAATACATCACCTGAAAAATCACCTCACGCATCTCATCGAATGAAATTCCCAGCTTGTGCGCGTGGCGCATGTGAAGCGTCATGCCCTCCGCCTTGTCCATGATGAGGGCCGCGAGCGTCACCATTTCACGGTCGCGAAGATTGAGTCCCGGGCGCGACCAGATTTCACCGAACATGATGTCGGGATGATCTTCCAGAGCTCCTCGTCGGCTTCCTTGACGACTTCGTTTTCGCCCCAGCCCATTTTTTCGTAGATGGCGAGGGCTCGCGCGCGGCGTTCTTTTTCATAGTCCATGATTGATTCCTTTCCGTGAGTTTAATCGCGCGCATTATGGTCTATTATTTGCGCCCTTCGTTTGGGAGACGCACGATGAAATCATGGATGGGTATCGCAGCCGCGGCGTCATTTGCCGCTTCGGGAACGGCCGCGCTGGCGCAGGCGTATCCCGTCAAGCCGATTCGCGCGGTCGTCGGGTTTGCGGTGGGCGGACAAATCGACGCGATCACGCGAATCGTCGCGGCAAAAATGTCCGATGGACTCAGACAACAACTGGTGGTGGAAAACCGCCCAGGCGCCAGCAGCAGCATCGCGGCCGACCTCGTCGCCAAGGCGCCCGCCGACGGATACACGTTTTATTTCACCACCAATGCCGTGGCGGTCAACTACATCCTCCTGCCCAAGGCCTCGCCCGAGCCGATCAAAAGCTTCTCCCCGGTGTCCATGATCGCGACCGCGGAATCGGTGCTGCTGGTGAACCATGACCTTCCGGTCAAAAATGTGAAGGAACTCATTGCCTACGCGAAAACGCGCGCCGGCCAGATGAATTACGCGACCACCAGCATCGGCTCCCCCGCTTTTCTCGGCATGGAGATGCTGAAATATCTCACCGAGATTCCCGCCGAGATGATTCTCTACAAGGATGTCAACCAGGCCGGTGTCGACACCGCATCCGGCCGCGTGCAACTGTGGATGACACTGCTCACGCCTTCCCTGCCGCTCATTCAGGCGGGGAAACTGCGCCCCATCGCGGTCAGCGGTCCGAGGCGGCTGCGCGCCATCCCTGAAACACCGACCTTTCAGGAAATCGGCTATCCCACGCTGCAGGCCGCATCGTGGTACGCCATTCTTGCGCCGGCCGGCACGCCAAGGGAATTTGTCACCCGTATCAGCAGCGAAGCGGCCCGCGCCATGCAGTTTCAGGACGTGAAGGAAAAACTGGCGACCATGGCCATTGAACCCGGGGGCACCACTCCGGAGGAAGCCTCACGCTATCTGAACGACGAGATGGAACGCATCCGGCTGCTGGTCAAGATCGGCGCATTGAAGCCGGAGTCCTGACATCAACAATCCGGTCATACCAGGGAGAACGGAATGAAGCTCGCAACTATCAAGGACTCAAGCCGCGACGGCAGGCTGGCCGTCGTTTCGCGTGATCTGAAACTGGCATGCTATGGCGACGGCATCGCCCCCACATTGCAGCGCGCCCTGGACGACTGGCAGCGCGTCTCCCCCGCCCTGGAGGCGTTGTCGTTGCAACTCAACAGCGGCAAGGCGGCCAACACTTTCGCCTTCGACCCGCGCCTTGCCGCCGCACCGCTGCCGCGTGCCTACCAATTCATAGACGGTTCGGGGTACCGGCACCATGGCGAATTGATGACGCGTGCGTTTGACGGTGACAACAAGATCAGCTTCCCGCTGGACCAGCCCCTCATGTACCAGGGGTGTTCGGACATTCTCCTGGGTCCCTGCGACGACATAGTGGCCGCGGACGAGCAGTGGGGCATCGATTTCGAAGGGGAAATCGCGGTGGTGACTGGCGACGTGCCGATGGGCGTTTCCGCCGCGGAGGCCGGAAAATGCATTCATCTGGTCATGCTGGTCAACGACGTCAGTCTGCGCAACCTCATTCTGCCGGAGCTGTCGAAAGGATTCGGTTTCGTCCAGAGCAAGCCGGCATCGAGCTTTTCGCCGGTTGCCGTCACCCTCGACGAGCTGGCCGGCGCATGGCGGGGCGACACTGTTCACCTGCCGTTGCGCATTCATCTGAACGGCGCCGAGTTCGGCAGGGTGAATGCAGGCATTGGGGCGACGTTTGCCTTTCCCGACTTCATTGCCCACGCAGCAAAAACGCGCGCGCTGTGTGCCGGCACGATAGTGGGCGGAGGCACGGTATCCAATGCCGAACCGGGCGTTGGCTCCTCGTGCATTGCAGAACGTCGCGCACAGGAGAGGATCCAGCACGGATCGCCCGCAACACCTTTCCTGAAATTCGGTGATCGCGTCCGAATCGAGATGCTCGACGCATCCGGACAATCGGTGTTCGGCGCCATCGACCAGAAAATCATCAACTAAAACCCTGAGCAGAGCGCAAAGACCATGGCACTTTATGTCGGCACGGATATCGGCGGCACTTTCACCGACCTGGTGGGCTACGACTCCGACAGCCGCAAACTGTTTTTCGGCAAAACGCTGACGACTCCCGGCGATCTGGTCAAGGCGGTCATGACCTGTCTCGATGAAGTCGGCATCGAAGCGGACGCCGTACAGGTGCTCAAGCACGGCACGACACAGATCATCAACACCCTGCTCGAGCGTACCGGCGCCAAAACCGCGCTTGTCACCACCGAGGGTTTTCGCGACGTCATCGAGATCGGCCGCGCAAACCGTCCACTGGCGTTCGATCTGAATTATCGGCGCCCTCCACCACTGGTGCCCGCCGTGCTGCGCCTGGAGCTGCCCGAACGGATTGCGGCAGACGGCGCGGTTCTGACCCCCTTGCAGGATGCAGATCTCGAGCGCCTGGTCATTCAACTGGAAGCACTCAATGTCGACGCGGTGGCAATTTCGTTCCTGAATGCCTACCGGAACCCCTGCCACGAAGCGCAGGCCGCGGCATTTCTGCGCCGGCGCCTGCCGGGCGTTTTCATCTGCGCCGGCACCGAGTTGTCGCGCGAATGGTTCGAATACGAGCGCAGCTGCACCGCGGTGGCAAACGCTTATGTCGGACCGCGCGCCGCCACTTATCTGAACGCCCTGGAGCGCAGCCTCACCGGCAAAAACTTCAATGGTCGCCTGTTCATCATGTCCTCCAATGGCGGGGTGCTCTCGCCCGCCCGCGCCAGGGACGAACCGCTGGCACTGGTCGAGTCCGGCCCCATCGGCGGTTGCATCGGCGCCGCTGCCTATGCCCGGGAACTGGGGCTGAAGCACGTCATCGCATTCGACATGGGCGGCACAACTGCGAAATGCGCGCTGCTGGAGGACTTTCGCTTCGACATCCAGGCCACCTACGATGTCGGCGGCTACGACTACGGATTTCCGGTGCGTACTCCGGTGCTCGATATCACCGAAGTCGGAACGGGAGGCGGTTCCATCGCATCCATCGATGCCTCCGGCGCGCTTCACGTCGGCCCGCGCAGCGCGGGTTCAGAACCCGGTCCGGTGTGTTTCGGTCGCGGCGGCACCGAACCCACGGTCACGGATGCCAATCTGGCGCTGGACCGCATCGCTTCGGGAAATTTCCTGCGCGGCGCACTGCGCCTCGACCGCGACAGCGCACGGCGGGCGATCAGCAGCAGGATCGGCGAACCCCTCGGCCATGCGGCGGGCGGGTCCGTGGACGAACTGGCGCAGGGCATCCTGGATCTGGCAAACGTGCAGATGGCGAGCGCGATCAAGGAAATCACCGTTGAGCGCGGTCGGGACGTGCGCGACTTCGACCTGTTCGCCTTCGGCGGCGGCGGTCCGATGCATGCCATCAGCCTCGCTCGGGAACTGCGCATCCCGCGCGTCATTGTGCCGCCGGAGCCGGGCAATTTTTCCGCTCTCGGCATGTTGTTCGCGGACGCGCGCATGGAGGAAGCCCGCACGGTGCTGCTCGATCTCGGCGACGAGCAGATTCGATTGCTCCACGAGCAGGCCGCCGACATACGATCGGCGTTGCGCGCCAGGATGGTCAGCGAACTCGAAGTGGACGACATTGCCTTCGAAAGCGTCCTGGAAATGCGCTTCAAAGGCCAGCGCCATGCCATTAAAGTCGATCTCGCCGACACGGATGGGGTGGAGCAAGTACGGTCCCGGTTCCTGGAGGCATATCGCCGCCGTTACGGATTCATCGATGGGGATGCCGCCATGGAGCTGGTGAGCGTCCGGGTGGCCGGCGTTACCCCGACCGCAAAGCCACGCCTGGCGGATCTGCATCAGGCCCGAGCGGGCGCGCAGGCAAAACCGGCCGGCTATCGCGACGTTTATTTCGGCGATGCCGGTGCGCGGCAGCGCACGCCGATTTACGCCCGTGTCGACCTTCCGGTCGGCGCGCGCATTGATGGTCCGGCCGTCATCGAGGAGTTCGGCGCCACCACCGTGATGGAGCCCGGCGATCGCCTTGTCGTCGGTTTGCTGGGGGAACTGGCAATAGAACTGCGTGGCGCGAGCGACGTCCGCTCGCAGACCCAGTCGCTCGATCCCGCCCTGGTGCTCGACCCCGCCTTGGTGCTCGATCCTATTACCGCGGACATCATCACCCACAGCCTGTGCGCCATCCCGAACGTCATCGACAAGAACATCACCCGCACGGCCTACAGCGTGCTGGTCTCGGAGTACAAGGATTTTGCGGTGGGCAGTGTGGACGCGGACGGGCGCCTGATATGCCAGTGCAAAGGCGGCATCCCGGTCTTTATCGCCAACGCGCTGTCGGCAGCCGTCTGCGAAGGCCTTTCGCTGTACGGCAAGTCCGATCTCCAGTCTGGCGATGTCGTGATCACGAATTCGGCCGCGACCATGGGCCAGCATCTCAACAACGTCGTGATGTACACACCTATCCGAATCTCCGAAGACGACGCGGGTCTGATCGGGTTCATGGTCATCGTGGTTCACTGGATGGACGTTGGCGGAAACGTGGCGGGCTCCTGCACCACAACCAAATCGACCGAAATATTCCAGGAAGGCATCCAGTTTCCCGCCATCAAACTGCTGAGGCGCGGCGAACGGGATGCGCAGATCTACCGGCTGATAGCAACCAACACGCGCTTCACGCAACTCGTCCTGGGCGACATGGAATCACAGCTGGCCGGGTGCATGATGGGGCGCGACATGGTTCTAGAGGTGGTGCGCAAATTCGGGCAGGGAGCCGTGCTGGGGGCGAAGGAGCTGTTCTGGAAGCGCACCGAAGCCGCGGTCCGAAATGCCATTCGGGCGATTCCCGACGGAACTTACGAGGCGAGTTCGTTCCTTGATGACGACGGCATCCATCGCGGCAAAATCCTCCCGATCGATGTCAAGGTACAGGTCTCCGGCGACCAGTTGACGGTGAACCTTGATGGCCTCGCCGACCAGGTGGCAGGTCCGTGGAATGCCGGATTCCAGGGCGGCGCGGTGGCCGCCGTGCGCATCGCCTGCAAGTTCTTCTTTTCTCCGGATGACCCGGCCACCGACGGCGCGTTCCGGCCCATCACGATTGTGTGCCGGCCGGGCACCCTCATGAGCGCGACGGCCAGGGCCGCAATTGCGGGCTCGGGCCACAACCTGCCCACGGTGGTCGACACCATCCTGCGTGCGCTGGGCAAGGCCGTGCCCGGGCGCGTGCCCGCCGGCCACCCGGGCACCTATTCCGCGCAGATCATCCTCGACCGCAGCGGTCGGGCGAAGGGTTACCACCTGGAGGCGGTCGCGGGCGGGTGGGGAGCCGGCCACAACCGCGACGGCAACGGCCCCTTCCGCTCGATGGCGCACGGGGACACGCCGGAAGTTCCCATCGAACTTCAGGAAGCCACGTATCCGTACCGCATGAAGCACATGAGGCTCCGATGCGACTCCGGCGGTGTCGGAAAATTCCGCGGCGGCCTTGGACTTGAGAAAGTCTACGAACTGCTTGGCCCTGTGAACTACATTGCGATGTTCGATCGCACCAAATGTCCCCCATGGGGAGTATCAGGCGGCGGTGACGGACAACCCGGCCGCGTTGATGTACATCGGGGCGGCGCAATGATTGCCAGCGTAGTAAAGGACGACCTCGCCCTCGAAGCCGGAGATGAGGTTCGTGTGTACTCGGCGGGAGGCGGCGGCTACGGCGATCCTCTCGAACGCCCGTTGGCGAAGGTGGTGGAGGATGTTCGGAGCAAATACATATCTCCGGTGAGCGCCGCGCGCGATTACGGCGTGGCGCTGGATGAGGCTTTCAATTCAACGGAATTGCCGGCCCGCCAAAAGAAATAGAGCATTCCAAGCTACTCCGCCTCCAACCCGAGTGCCTTGACCAGTTGCGCGGTGATCTCCAGATCACTTTTAATCGTGGCCGCAAGCTCGGCGGCACTGCCGCCAATGATCATGGTGGTGGTCTGTTAGATGGTGGCACGCACACCAGCCTCATTGAGCGCACGATTCATTTCAGTGTTTAAACGCGCCACCACCGGCACCGTTCAGAGGGGCAATCCCGGTTTCTGATGATCGTGCAGTTCCTGCCCGACAATGCAAAGCAGGATCGCGGTCTGTGCGTAATTCGAGATCAGCATGCTGTAATGCAGCAGCGTCTCTTCGCCAAACAGGGCAAGCGCCTTTTTGTAGGT
>CAIUKQ010000228.1 GCA_903899705.1 uncultured beta proteobacterium | reverse complement strand
TGCTGCTGGTTCCTGCCGGCCCTCTTCAAAGCCTTCCATTTAACATGCTGGTCGCTTCGCCTCCGCCTGCGATTGGCGGGGATGCTGATTATCTGAAAGTGGATTGGCTGGCCAAACACTTTGCTTTTTCGGTGCTGCCGTCGGTGAGTTCAATTCAGGCTTTTCGTCAGTTCACCAAGCCCGAACGTGCCAAGGAACCATTTGCCGGATTTGGCGATCCATTGATTGGAGGATCGGAGGGGGGGACTCGAGGCAAACGTGCAAGATTTGATGTTGCGACGGTATTTAGGAATATTGATGGAGCAACCAATGCATCGAACCCGGCTTCTTCCGTCGCAATTGCCGATGTGGCGACGATCCGCGCACAGGCTCGACTTCCGGAGACGGCTGATGAATTGCGAACCATGGCCAAAGCCCTTAAAGCGAGCGGCGATTCGATTTGGTTGCGGGAAAAAGCGACGGAAACAGTGATCAAGCAGCTCGATCTGACAAAGTATCGCACTATCGCCTTTGCTACCCATGGCGTGATGGCGAACGAGATCGATGGAGCTGGCGAACCGGGTCTTATTCTCACTCCGCCAGCCCAGGGAACACTTGAGGATGACGGGTACCTGTCGGCGGGTGAGATCGCCAAACTAAAAATAAACGCGGAATGGGTTGTGCTGTCGGCATGCAACACGGCCGCCGGGGACGGTACCCCTGGAGCCGAAGGCCTTTCTGGCCTTGCGAAGGCGTTTTTTTATGCGGGGTCTCGCTCATTGCTGGTGTCGCATTGGCCGGTAGCCTCCGAGGCTACGGTGCCCCTAACTACAGTAATGCTGGGGGAATATGAGAGCAATCGAGGGCAGGGCAAGGCGGAGGCGCATCGCAAGGCCATGATGGCTCTTATGAACACACCAAATCACCCAGAATACGCAAACCCGATCTTTTGGGCGCCTTTTGTCGTTGTTGGAGAAGGCGGTTAGGTGTCAGGAGTAGTCTCAATTTTCGCAAGCAATAGTGCCCTGTGGTCAATGCGCGTGGCCATCAAGAAATGGTTAAAAGACGTTCCAAATGTGCGCTAAATGATCTATGTCCAACTTGGAGAAGCAATGAACCGTACAGTTTTATTAATGTCTGCAATTATGCTGTCACCGATGATTAATTCGCATGCGATCGCCGACATTGGGACTACACAACGTGTCGCTGATGTTCCTGCTGAATTGAACCCAATCATGAAATTTGAAGGGGTATGGGTAGGGCCGTCCAACGTGACGATGATTAAGGAACTAAAAGGATATGTCTTGCTGCAGGGAATGGACGATCAGTCCGCTTGGAGTGCAAAATGCGTTGTAGATGGCAACCGCCTGACATGTCGGGGAAGTGGGGCCTCCAAGGTTGCTAAGGGGGAAAGCAAGGGTGGTGAAGATTTCGCGGAATTTGCTTTTGAGAGCACAATTACCTACGCAGAAGCCAGACTGAGAGACCACTGGAAAGCGACGTTTCCAGCCGGGAAAGAGCTTGAAGGTACAGATTTCCTGCGCAACATAGAAATAAGGAAGTTTTACCAAAAGGCGCAGTAGATATCTGCGTACAAGCGGGATTTTAATTGTGACGGCCCAATTTGCGGCATCATACGTAAGATGAAGCTTGCGACCTGGTGGATTCCGCCAGTCCTGAGTGTTTTGGTCACAACCTTGGTCAAAAAAAACAGTAATACAAATCATTGCAATAGTAAGAGAATTTCCTGTGCAAAAGAATCATATGTAATTTGCAAATCTGGATCGGTTCAATGCAAAGCAATATGCGCCAGCCAGTTACGCGCGATCAATTACGCGGCCCAATTGAAGTGCCTCAAATTCGTCGGCGCGTCGATTTTGGCCATATCTATTCGCGCGACGAATGGATGGCGATGGAACTCGGTTATTTGCCCGGATCGATGGATCAAAAGTGGTTTATGTTTGTCGAGAATGAAACGCTTTTTGTATTGCGAACTTGGTCTGCATGGTTATTTGCTGAGGCGTATTTCGAGCGCCAGGCGGAAGAAAGGATACTTACCCACTTCCTTGTACCTGGAACAATTGAGCAATCGGACGAGGAACTTAAAAGCATGCTGCTTTCTCTCATAGAACGGTGGTTGCTGGGAAAGGACCCAGGCTAAGGGCGTATCGCAAGTCAGAACAGCCTTGCCGGCATTGCATAGCAGGCAACAATCGGCCATGTTGCTTCCGGCATTCGCAGAGCGAGTAGGCGCGAATGAATTGGCGGCGCGATTTCATGTTTCTATGGTCACCTGATCCTCGAATCTGATGAAGAATGTCGATTCTAGTATTCATGGTTTCAGCCTTTACGATTTATCGCATTATGAGATACTCTGCCCCAATGCGACTAATCAGCAACAAGGCCCTGGGCGAATTCGGGCTGCGGCGCAAAGCGGCTAGTGACCCGCTGCAGGCTTGGCGCAAGTTAATTGAATGCAAGACCTTTGGTGGTTTCGCCGACTTGAAACGGACGTTCAATTCAGTGGAAAAGGTCGCTGAATTCTATATTTTTGATATTGCAGGTAACCACTACCGCCTGATCGCTGCGATCCATTTCAATACACAGAAGCTATACGTGCGGGGAGTGCTGACTCACGCCGAGTATGACGACTGGAGGCCATGATGGGCGCAAAAGAAATCGACAAGATCGCCAAGCGCTACCGGGCATTGTGCGAATTGGTGCCGCTCCACCCGATCACCAACAAGGCCGGATACGAAGTGGCTGTTGGGCACTTGAATCGCTTGCTTGATGCAGGCGGCGCAAACCAGGCGCATGCCTTGGCCGGCTTGGTTGATGCTCTGGGTGAAATGATTCATGCCTACGAAAGTCGTCTGATACCCACGAGTGATGCGGAGCCTCGCGATGTATTGAAATACCTCATGGAAGACCATCAATTGAGTCAGTCTGACCTGTCCGATATTGCGTCACAGGGAACGATCAGTGACATTCTTTCTGGTAAGCGCGGAATCAGCAGGGCACTCGCGAAGAAGTTGGCGGCTCAATTTCATGTTTCTTCGGCCACTTTTCTATAGTCGAGAGACAAGGCGGGCGTCGGTCCTGATTCGGCATGATCTTGCTATGCTGAATGGTGGTCGCAAGGATATGATGCCCGTTGGGTAAATCGTTTGGAGCGCGCCATGAGGGCAGTTCTCGGATGAGCAGTGTCCAGCGCAAATCATTCCAAGTTCAGTGGTTTTTGGTGTGCCTATTGGTGCTTCTGATTCCGTGCCGTGCCGCAGCGCAAACAACCTATCCCGAGAAGCCGGTACGCATCATTGTCGGCTCCCCGCCGGGAAGCACCCAGGACACGGTCGCCCGCCTGCTCGCGCAAAAATTCTCTGAGGCATTCGGCAAGGCGGTGGTGGCGGAAAATCAGGCGGGTGCGGCCGGTGCCATTGGTGTTGAGCGTGTCGCCAAATCAGCGCCGGACGGCTATACGCTGGGACTTCTGGCCCAGGGGCAGCTCACCGTCAATCCCGCGTTGTACAAGGTGCCCTACGACACCCTGAGGGATTTCGCACCGGTGTCGGAGGCCAGTGCAACATTGAACATGGTGGCTGTGCACAGCACCTTTCCCGCGAGGAGTCTCCGGGAACTGGTTGTGTTGGCCAAAGAAAAGCCCGGTGCGCTTACCTATGCGTCGGGCGGCAATGGCAGCGCGTCGCATCTTCCCGCGGAGCTGTTCAAATTCATGGCGGGTGTGAACATCCTCCACGTGCCCTACAAAGGCGTCAGCGCGGCGATACCGGACCTGGTGGGCGGACGTGTGTCCATGAGCTTCATTCCGACCTCGCCGGTTCTGGCGCTGGTGCGTGAAGGAAAACTTCGCGGGCTTGCGGTGACGTCATCGACGCGATTGCCGTCAATGCCGGATCTGCCGACGGTTGCCGAGTCCGGCTATCCCGGCTATGAATTTACGGCGTGGCAGGGATTGCTCGCGCCGGCGGGGACGCCCTCCGAGATTGTCGGCAGGCTCCATCTGGAAACCGTGAAGGCGCTTGCTATGGCCGACGTGCGCGCCAAATATGCGACGTTGGGAATGGAGCCCGTGGGCAACTCGCCTGCCGAGTTCGCCGCGGTGATCAAGTCCGATCTCGCAAAGTGGGCAAACGTGGTGAAAGTGGCGAGCATCAAGGCGGATTAATTGCGGGTCAAATCTACGCCACCCGTACTTCGACATGCAAACCGAGTGCTTTGGCCGCCGCTTCCAACTGATCAAGTCGTGATGCGTGATTCAGATCGAATAAACGGTCTACCTGCGGCATGTGCCATCCCAGGCGGCGGGCCAGTTCAGCTTTTTTGATGCCTTGTTCGGTCATCGCGTGGTAGACGCCAAGTTTCGCGCACTCCAGTGCCGAGGGGCGCACGGTTTTTTGCCTGCGCTTCGGTTTGGACGGGATCGGCAATGGCAGGCGCGATTCGACATAAAACGACAGTGCGGTTTCCAGCGCGTCCACGGCGTAGAGCAACGCCTCTATCTCGTCCTCGCCTTGAGTGATGGCTTCCGGCACGTCCGGAAAATGAACGACAAAACCGCCTTCGGGTTGCGCTTTGAGAACGACGGGGTAATCGAACATGGTTCATTTTCCCTTTAGACCGAGTTGCTTCTTGATTCCTTCCACGGTGCCAGTCTTCAAATCCGTGGAATGCATTGGCATGACCGACTGGCGGCCATTAAGGAACACCTTGATATGGGAACCCTTGCCCTGCTGAAATGTCGCTCCCTGCTTAGTCAGCCAGCGCTTGAATTCGCTCGAGTTCACATGTCAGAAATTAAACATTACTGTTGTGTTTGTCAAATGGCTTAACCTAGCAGGAAACGCGAGATTGTGCGGTTTCACAGCCGAATATCGGCCATACTTTACGAAAGTCACCCAACCGGAGTCTCCATGCACCACATCGTTCGAATCGCCACGGCATTCACCTTCCTGTTTGCCTGCGTCGCCCAGGCTCAGGACTACCCGACCAAACCCATCCGCCTGTTCTCGCCGCTTCCCGCCGGCGGCATGGTTGACAACTTCGCGCGCTCGCTCGCCCAGCATTTTTCCGAATCGCTGAGGCAGCCGGTGACGGTGGAGAACCGCACGGGCGCGAGCGGAACCCTTGCGGCCGATGCGACGGTGCGTGCGCCGGCCGACGGGTACACGCTGCTCCTTGCGACGCAGGCCATCATGGTGCTCAACCCTTACGCGCAGAAAAACGTTTCCTACGATCCGCAGAAGGATTTCACGCCTGTTTCCCCGCTTTTCTACACGCCGCTTTACGTGATCGTGCACCCGTCTGTGCCGGCAAATAGCATCAGGGAGCTGATCGCATTGGCGCGCTCGCAGCCGGACAAGCTGGCGTACGCCTCGATCGGGCAGGGCACGTCGGTGCACCTTGCCACCGAGGTTTTCATGTCCATGACCAACACCCGCATGGTTCACGTGCCGTACAAGGGCACCGGGCCGGCGAATATCGACCTGCTTGCCGGGCGTGTGCAGGTCATGTTCTCGGGCGGCGGGACGGGATTGCCGCCGGTGCGCGCCGGCAAGCTGAAGCTGCTCGCCTCCACGGCCGAGCGCCGCACCATCGCCACGCCCGATACACTTACGGTCGCCGAAGCCGGCGTTCCGGGTTACGAGTCGATCGCGTGGTTTGCGCTTGTTGGTCCGGCCGGATTGCCGTCGTCGATCGTCGAGCGATTGCACCGCGAAACAGCCGTGATGCAGAAATCGAGGGCGGTGATCGACACGTTCGCCACGGCGGGTGCGGAGATGCTGCCGGGAACGCCATCGGAGCTCGCCGCGCGCATTCGCAAGGAGCTACCGCTCTTTGCGAAAATCATGAAGGACGCGGGCATCAATCCCGAGTAGGTCAGTCCAACGGCGCGATCTTTGCGGCGCGCACGATGGTGCGCGAGTGCTCCAGATCATTCACGATGCGTGCTGCGAATTCTTCCGGCGTGTTGGCGCTGGAGAAGGAAGCATCGCGGGTGAGCCGGTCGACCAGATCCTTCTGCGACAAGGCTTTGTGCACCGCCTGGTTGACGCGTTGCACGATCGGGCGCGGCAGGTTCGCGGGCCCGCCGACGCCGTTCCAGGATGCGCCCATCACGAATCCGGGTAGCACATCACTGATAATTTCGACCCCTTTGGGAAAGAGATGCTTTGCCTTGCCTTCGGAGTTCATGATGGCCAGAGCCTTGACCTTGCCCGATTCAATCAGCGGACGGACCACCTGGTAGGTGATCAGGTTCATCGACACCTGACCGCTGTACATCGCCGGGAGCATCGGGCCGAAACCCGCGAATGGCACGTGCAGAATGTCGGTGCCGGCCAACCGGTTCATGTTCTCCGCGTCGAGGTGCCAGAAGCTCCCCAGACCCGAGGTCGCCCACGACACCTTGCTCGGGTTCTTCTTCGCGTAGTCGAGCGTCTCGCGGAAGTTGTTCGGCGGAAACTGGGTCCCCGCGACGATGAGGTTCACACCCTCGGTGGTGTTGGTGATCGGCGTGAAGTCCTTGATCGGGTCGTAGGGCGTCTTTGGCCGCATCACGGGCGTCACCACCCAGGGGTTGGAGGATGTGTACAGCAGCGTGTATCCGTCCGGCCTGGCGCGCGAGACATATTCCATGCCGATCTGCCCGCTGGCGCCCGGCTTGTATTCGATGATCCAGGGCTGGCCGAGTTCCTGCTCGATGGAGGGCTGAATGAGGCGTGCCACCAGATCGACGCCCCCCGGCGGATAGGGAATCACCACTGTCACCGGCTTCACGGGATAGTTCTGCGCGGCAAGTGGTGCGCATAGCACCGCGGTTGTGATCGCGCCGATCGCTTTGATAAACCGTTTCATGAAGTCTCCTCGGAGGTCATTGGGGCAATGCAAAATTGTATCGCGTGCCATTGTGCCCCGTTGAAGGCGCGCGCGCTGAATCCGCAGGCTAATTCTGATAGCCTTTGGAATGTGAATTTTCGAGGGGATGTCGTGGGCGATTCGATTGAACGTAGTGACTCTATCGACGGTTCTGGTTTTCCGCTGGGATTCAAGGTGCGCGATGGCGTCGCACGCCCGGGTGTCATTGGTCTGTCGGCTTCCAGTGACACTTATCGCGTGGAACTTCGCGCGATGGGTGGCCACCAGAAAGAGGCCGTGGTCAGTGAAGGCGACAGTGGCGCCGCCTACCGGGCGGTGAGTGACGAAGGCCCGGGATTGAACGGCACTGACCTTGCGCCCAATCCCCTTTCGTTTTTTACCGCCGCGCTTCCAGCGGACATCCTGAGCCGCTTCCTGCAACTGGCCAAGGTACGCGGTCTGGCTATTGCTTCGGCTGCGTCGACGCAGGTCAATATTTACTCGTTTCAAGGTTCCTTCATGCGTGGCGACGGCAGGGGATACGCCGAAGCGCCGAGGATCACGCTGAAGCTTGCGGGCAATGTTTCCGCAACGCAGGTGCGGGAGGTTGCAGACACGGCACTGCGGGCTTCGCCGCTGGCTGCCATGTGCGGCGCTCCGCTTGACAACACCTTTGCGCTCTATGCGAATGGCCGGCGGCGGACATTTGCAGCACCGACGCCTTCGAGGGCGCCCGATGCAACCGATCCGCTGAAAGTCTGGAAAAGCGTTCCCGTGCCGCTCGACGTTTCCCTCGATGTGCCGGGCATGATCGCGCGGTTGGGTGATGTTGCGCCCATAGCGTCGTCCGTTGCACCGGCACTTGTCGCGGCTCCCATGGAGCCGATGCGCCGCGAAATACGAGTGGCAGGATCAACACAGGCGGCCAATGGGCTCAGCACAAGCGAAATCCTCAGTGGCACCGCGCGCTGGGGCATTCGCAGTGACGAAAGATCCGCCGGTGACCAGGCGCCCAGTGCACTGGCGGTAGGCGCCTGGGGCATTGCTTTTTGCCTCACGACGCAGTTTCTGCGATACGCGGATTTTCACAAGATGAAAATCCGCGCGTTGCGCGTGGTGCAATCAAGCCCGTTCGAAATCCAGGGCAGTGTCGCCGCGGTCGACCTTCACGCCATCGCCCATCCCGTGGACACGCATATTTTTCTGCATGGCGAGGAGTCGGATGAGCTAATGGAAAAACTGATGGTTATGGCGCAGAACACCTGTTACCTGCACGCGTTGTTGGCCGGTGCGCTCGCCCCGGTTGTCGATATCGAGCTGAATGGTTCCGCACTGGGTCATTGAAAGCAGGATGGACTGGGTCGGAATTCGCGGGCGCGGTCTGGCTGCCTCACCATGAAGTTTTCGCCAGTTTGCTTGCCTACAACGCGGGGCTGGTCCGCTCTGGCGTCCCCGATGTTCGCAAGCCCTGTTATTCCAGGGTAATCCTGTTATCCCGGATGACTTTTCCCCACCGATCCGACTCGAACCGCAACCACTGATCCAGTTGTGCCGGAGTGCTGCCCACGGTCTCAAGGCCCTGCTCGGCAAAGCGCGCTTTCAAATCCGCAGTGGCCAGCACCTTGACCGATTCGGCGTTTAGTTTTGCAATGATGTCCGCCGGTGTTTTCACCGGGGCAAACATGCCAACCCACACTTCGGCACGGAATCCGGGAATCACTTCGTTCATGGCCGGCACCCCGGGCGCGAACTCGTTGCGCTTCTCCGAGGTGATGGCCAGCGCCTTCAGCTTGCCGGATTTGACGAAGCTGCCGACGGTCGGAATGGTTCCGAACATGATGTCCACCTGTCCGCTCATCAGATCCGCCATCGCAGGCCCGGCACCCTTGTAGGACACCATGGTGACGTCGATGCCGGCGCCCGACTTGAACAGTTCCATGAACAGGCGCGCCGGCGATCCGGGGCCAACCGTCAGGAAGTTGATGGCGCCGGGTTTTGACTTCGCCATCTTCACGAACTCCTGCACATTGGATGCGGGCAGCTGGGGCGTTGCCACCAGCAACATGGGGCCGCGTACCAGCAGTGACACGGGTGCGAGGTCATTGAGGGTGTCGTATTCCAGCTTGCTGAAAAGGTGCGGATTGGTCGCGTGGCTGTCGAATACCGTGAGAACGGTGTAGCCATCGGGTGTGGCACGCACGGCGGCGAGCGTCCCGATTGTGCTGCCTGCGCCGACGCGGTTGTCCACCACCACCTGCTGCCCGAAGGATTCGGACAGCTTGCCCGCCACCAGTCGCGCCGCGACGTCGGCGAGGCCTCCCGGGGCATTTGGCACGATCATGCGGATGGGCTTTGAAGGGTAGGGCTGGGCCAAACCTGCCGCAGGCGGCAAGGCGATGGATCCGCCAAGAAAAAGCAGCTGAAAAAATTTGAGCATGGGTTTGCCTTTCATGACGGTTTCTCGCCACGCATGATACTGACCAGTTGTCGCACCGGCTCGGATTTCGGCGAAAGATTGGCGCATCGGATCTGCATGAAGGCGGGCGGGCCGGCGAACCGCAGCTGCACCAGCGTGCCGGAACTGATTTCGTTTTTCACGCAGCACAGCATTTCGCAGGCGATGCCGGCGCCGTGGCGTGCCATTTCGATCACCGTCGCAAAGTCCTGAAGTTCCATCGCGAAGTTGCAGTCATGCATGCCCTGGCGCCGTAGCACCTGTTCCATCATGTGAAAGTAATGCGAATCGCGCAGCGGGCCGACGAAGGCGTGGCCCGCAAGGTCCGCAGGGGTCAGAGTCGCCTTGCCCGCAAGCGGGTGGTGGGGCGCAACCACCAGCGCCAGCGGTTCATTCGCGAGCAATTGCGAGCGTATGCCGGGCACCGGTCCCAGTGACTGGAACAGGGCAAGGTCCACCGAGCGGGCGCGCACCATGTCGAGCACGTTCTCCGAGGTGCCCGTTCGCGTGACGATGCGGATGCCGGGGTTGCGCGGGGCGAATGCTGCAAGATGGGTGGGCAGGAAATAGTTGGAGAGGGCGCGCTGCGCCGCGATGACGATTTCACGCGCACCCATTGCGCCAAGGCCGGTCATGGAAACCCGGGCCTGCTCCGACTGGCGCAGCATTTCAACGGCATAGGTGTACAACGTTTCGCCAGCCCGGGTAAGGCTTGCCCGCGTGCCGCGGCCACGGTTAAAAAGGGACTGTCCGGCCTGCTTTTCGAGGGCCTTGATGTGCGCGCCCACCGAAGGCTGCGCAATGCCCAGATGTTCCGCGGCAACGTTGAACCCGCCCAGATCGGCAACCGCCTTGAAGATTCCGAGTCTCCGCGCGCTTGCGGAAATCATGCTGCAGTGCGGCGCAAAATGCCGGTTTCATGGCCGGACTGATCGTGGCAGAGCCGGATGCGTGGCATTGGGGTTGAAATGGCTTCATTCATACGCTGATTATAGTCAGATGGCTTTAATTAATATAGCCACTTGGATCATTGCCATCGGCACCCACAGGGCGAATAATGCCGCCTCCTTCAACTTGCTCAATCGGAAATTCCCATGCTCGTCGTCGCAATCGATATTGGCGGTACTTTCACGGACCTGATGGCCTTTGACGATCAGACCGGAAAATTCGGACATTCAAAAAGTCTCACGACTCCCGCGCAACTGGCGCAGGGGATTATTGATTGCATCCGGAAGAGCGGTATTCAGTCGGGCGCCATCGACGAGCTGATCCACGGATCCACCACCGCGATCAACACGTTGATTGAGCGCAAAGGCGCGAAGACCGGCCTCGTGGTCACGCAGGGCATGCGCGACGTGTACATCATCGGCCGCGGCAACCGCCCCGAGTCCTACAACCTGTTTTTCCACAAGCACCGCCCGCTGGTGCCGCGCCACCTCACCGTCGAGGCCAAGGAACGCGTCCTCGCCTCCGGCGAAGTGCTGGAGCCGCTGGCGAAGGAAAGCATCGAAGCCGCCTGCAAGCTTTTCATCGAAAAGGAAGTGAAGGCTGTCGCAGTGTGTTTCCTGCACTCCTACACCAGCCCGGAACACGAGCGCGCCGCCGGCGAGATCATCCGCAAGATGATGCCCGATGCGTATGTGTCGCTGTCGCATGAAATCCTGCGCGAGTATCGCGAGTTCGAGCGCATGTCCACCACCGTGGTCAACGCCTACATCGGCCCGGTGGTCGGCGGATATGTGCAAAGCCTTGATAAAAGCCTGCGCGGCATCGGCTTCAAGGGTGACCTGACCATCATGCAATCCAATGGCGGGGTGATGACGCCTGAAGTGGCGACGCAGCGCCCGGTGGCGATGATGGAATCGGGACCCGTTGGCGGCATCATTGCCGCGGCCCAGTTCGGCGTGGCGCTGGGCTACCAGAACGTGATTTCCTTCGACATGGGCGGCACCACCGCCAAGGCGAGCCTGATCAAGGACGGTGAAACCACCATGGCGCCCGGCTACTACGTCGGCGGTTACGCCAGCGGCCAGCCGGTGATGCTGCCCCTGGTTGATGTGGTGGAGGTCGGCGCCGGCGGCGGCTCGATCGCCTGGATCGACGAAGTGGGCGCGTTGAAAATCGGCCCGCAGAGCGCGGGTGCCGTGCCCGGCCCGATCTGCTACAAGGGCGGCGGCACCGAGCCGACCATCACCGATGCCAACGTGGTGCTGGGTCGCCTCGACCCGGACCAGTTCCTGGGCGGCGAAATGCAGCTGGACGTCGACGGTGCGCGCAACGGCATCAAGACCAAGATTGCCGAGCCGCTCAACCTCGACGTGATGGCGGCGGCCGAAGCGATTGTCGACATTGCGATCGCCAAGATGTCCCTCGCGGTGCGCGAGGTGTCGGTGGCCAAGGGTTACGACCCGCGCGACTTCGCGCTGGTGGCCTCCGGCGGTGGCGGTCCCCTGCACGTGATCGCGATTGCGCGTGAACTGCACGTGCCCACCGTGATCATCCCGCTGTTCCCCTCCAACTTCTCGGCGCTGGGCATGCTGGTGGCCGATGAGCGTCACGATTTCACCCGCACCTACTATGCCGATCTGACTGTCATCGACTTTGCCCACCTTATCAAGGTGTACGAGGAGATGGTCAAGGAGGGCATGGTCGGCCTTCGCCACAACAAGACGCCGGACTTCCAGATCCAGCTGGATCTGCGTTATGTCGGGCAGGAGTTCACCCTCTCGGTCCCCGTGACACTCGATCAGTTGAAGACGGGCGACCGCGCCAAGATCCGCACTGCCTTCGACGAGTTGTATGAGCACCGCTACGCTCACCACTCGCCCGAGGAGCCCGTGGAAATCATCAACGTGCGCCTGTCGGTTCTGGGCAAGAAACCCAAGCTCAATTTCCCCAAGCTGGGTGATGCGGGCAAGGCCAAGCCGATCCGTACCCGCAAGGTGTGCTTCACCGCCGCTCAGGGACAGATCGACTGCCCGGTGTACGACCGTGCGACCCTGGGCGCGGGTGCCACCTTCAGCGGCCCGGCCCTGATCCAGGAGCACGGCACCACCACCGTGATGTTCGCGGGCGATGAGTGCTCGGTGGCCCCGACCGGTGAACTGATCATCAAAGTCGGAGGTGCATAGTGGATGCGAAGGTCAAGGAAGCAAAGCTTGATCCTGTCACCCTTGAGGTGATCCGCAACGCGCTGCCGGCCGTCTCCAACGAGATGGCCGCAGACCTGCAGCGCACCTCCTACAACATGATGATCTATGAGGTGCGTGACTACTGCACGGCCCTCGTCATGCCCAACGGGGATCTTGTGTCGCAGAACGTCGGCGGGGTGTCGCACTTTGTCGCCGACCTGGGCGTGCTGATCATCGACGGCATGAAGCGCTACGGCACCACCGGTTTCAAGGAAGGTGATGTGATCATCACCAACCACCAGGCGGTGGCAGGCCAGCATTTGAACAACATCGCGATCTACATGCCCTATTTCTTCAAGGGCGAACTGCTGATGTTTACCATCGTGCGCGCGCACTGGATCGATGTCGGCGGCACCAGCACCGGCTTCGGTGCGGGTGCCGAAGTGACGGATCCGTGGCTCGAGGGCCTGCAACTCGACCAGATCAAGGTGTATGAACAGGGCAAGCTGGTCGACCCGGTGTACCGCATCATCAAGGACAACATCCGATTTCCTGAATCATCGCTTGGCGACATGAAATCGCAGATGGCCTCCTGCCGCCTGGGCAACAAGCGGCTGGATGACCTTTTCACCAAGTACGGCAAAGACACCGTGATGGCCAGCATCGCGAAGATTTTCGATGAGACGGACGTCAAGTGCCGCAACGTGATTTCTCAACTGAAGGACGGCGAGTACGAAGCCTCCTCGTGGTTTGACGATGACGGCGTTCTCTCGGGTGTGAAAGTCCCGCTGCATGCCAAGGTCACCATCAAAAAGGGCGAGATGACCATTGATCTCTCCAAGTGTTCGGCCGAACGCAAGGCGGGCGTTAATTCCCGTTCGCTCGCCGGCGCCCGCGTGGCCTACAAGGCCATCACCGGTCCGCTTGATCCTGTGAACGAGGGGTCATTCCGCGCCCTGAACGTGGTGATTCCCGAGGGCAACATCATGATGGCGCGCTATCCCGCGCCCATGGCCAACTGGAGCACCATCATTCCGACGGTGGTGGACACCATCATCAAGGCTCTCGCACCCGCGATGCCGGACAAGATTCCCGCCGCTCACCACGGGTTGCTGGGCGGCGCGGTGGTGTTCTTCGGCGTGGATCCCAAGACCAAGCGCCGCTTCGTGGTGCAATCGATCGAAGGCGGCGGCTGGGGTGGGCGTCCCACGGAAGATGGCGAATCCGGCACGGTATCGGTGTGTCAGGGCGATGTTCGCAACGGTTCCATCGAGGGCATCGAGTTGAAATGCCCGGTGATGGTGGTCGGCCGCGAACTGCGCCGTGACTCCTGCGGTGCAGGCAAATTCCGCGGAGGCCTTGGCATTGACATGCGCGTGCGCAATTTTGTCGACGGCCGCTGGAACCTTGCCAAATCCGGCCGCACCGAATGCGCGCCATGGGGTTTGTGGGGCGGTGAGACCGGCGGCACTGCGGCCTACCTGATGAAGGACAAGGGTTCGGATAAATGGACCGAGCCTGACGTGAACCGTCATCCGGTTCCGGTCGGCGTCGATGTCATCGTGCGTACCGGCGGTGGTGGCGGTTGGGGAGACCCCCTGGATCGCGAAGCGGCCAAGGTGCAGTGGGATGTGGTGGAGGAGCTTGTGTCGGTCGATGTCGCA
>CAIUKQ010000227.1 GCA_903899705.1 uncultured beta proteobacterium | reverse complement strand
TTTGCCTCTCGCCAATTTGGCACCAAAATGCCACGGTACATACGTGCTTCCAAGCAGGGCAGAGGCGAAGAAATTTGTCAAAGGTCGGGACGTCTATCCAGAGTTGTACGACGGAGTCAATTTGAGATCAATTGATTTCTTAAAGCTGTGGCATAAGCTTGATAAACCCGGAATGTTTGATGGCCTTCGTGCACCACAACAAGGTCTGTTTTATATCAAGGAATGGATTCGGGTCAACAGAGTTTCATCTCCGATTGTCACGATCACAATCCGAGATTTTCCTTTTGACAAAGCAAGAAACAGCAATGTATTGGCGTGGGCAAAATTCGCAAAGGAAATTCAAGCATTGGGGTTTTGCCCGGTAATTGTTCCTGATACAAGCTCTGCATTTGATTTGCCTGATTGCTTAAACGATGTGATGTTTTTCCGGGAATGCTCCTGGAATTTGGGACTACGGCTATCGCTATATGAATCTGCTTTCCTAAATCTTTTTGTCCCGAACGGTTGTGCTGCGTTAGCAATATTCAACCCAAGATGCAGCTACATCATAATGAACAGCTTGCCCAAGGGCTCAAATACCGCTACGGAAGAAAGTTACCAAAAGATTGGCTACTCAATTGGGGATAATTATCGGTTTGCCACTCACAGTCAAAGACTGTGCTATGAACCTGATTCATATGAGAACATTCAAAAAGAGTTCAATCGCTTTTGGAACGATCACAAAGTCGACGCGCAAACCGAACTAACGAGACAATAGTTGCCTTGCCAGTTTTCCCAAAGCCGCTTTGGGATCTATTTTCACTAACCAAGAGGACGTACCGATAATGTCCACCTGCAATCTTTGTGGCAGCGCTGAACTAACGTCGTTAATAGATTTTGGTGCGCATCCGGTTTCCAAACACTATCTCCTTGATCCGTCCGAAGCGCGTGAAAATTGGCCTGTCAGCCTCGCGTATTGTGAAGCTTGTGGGCTTTCGCAATTGGTTGACTCCTGCCCCCCGGAAGTGATTTACGACGATTACGTCACTTTGAGTTCCTGGAAGCCTCAACCCCAAGTGCAACATGAAATAGAAACTGTTCAGCGACTTGGCAATTTGAATCTTGGCGCAAATATCATCGAAATTGGATGTAACGATGCGATGTTCCTGGAAGCTTTATCGAGGGCCGGTTACAAAAACCTTCTTGGAGTTGAGCCATCGAATGACGCAGGTGAAATTGCCTTAAAAAAAGGGTTCACCATTATTCCGGAGTTTCTCAGCCCCGAATTGTCAAAATCCATAGTTGAGCATCACGGAAAATTTGACCTATTTATTTCACGTCAAAATCTTGAACACATCCGCGATTTGAAGGGTGTTGCTGCATCAATTGATATCCTGCTGAAAGTAGGTGGATTGGTTCTCATCGAATTACCAAATTACGACTGTAATCTCAGGTGCCGGGACTATAGCCTCTGGGAAGAGCACGTGAATTACTTCACAACCGACACGCTTACCTATTTTCTTTCCTTATGCAATATAGAAATCCTTCATAAGGAAATATTTTTATTTAGCGGAGAGGGAATTTTCGCCGTGGGACAAAAGGTCAACAGCATTAAGTCCTCCCGTGACTATTTACCTGAACTGCGGAAGCAAAATATTCAATACGCGCAACATTGGCAGCCGTTCCAATCCAAGATCAATTCATATCTTGGGAATCAGAAGGCGGCGGGAAAGAAAATTGCGGTTTATGGCGCCGGCTCCCGTGCGACATGTTTGATAAATTTTACGGGAATCGGCACTTTTATCGAGGTTATTATCGATGACCAACCGGAAAAGCAAAACAAATTTTTACCGGGAAGTGGGCTTCCAATTGTCTCCGGGGAATCACTTTATACGCAGGATATTGATATTTGTCTGCTTGCCGTGAACACTGAGCACGAAGATAAAGTCATCGATAAGCATAAAAGCTGGGTCGAAAAAGGTGGCAAATTCTGGTCAATATTTCCACCTAGCGATCGGTTGATTCCAATCTGGTAATTCTTGGATTTCCTATAAGACGTGGCAGTTGCGCCTCCAAGATCGCAGACTTGAATTTATGTTTGAATTAATATTGTTTTGATGTGTCATAACAGAGCAAATTTGGCGGTAGGCGCCATCCAATCGATATTGGCTCAGTCAGACAGCAATTTCAGGTCCTAGTTTCCGACAATTCTTCGAATCATGAATTGAAGACGATCATTGAGTCGGATTATTCAAGCTTGGAATACCTGTCCTGGTATCCGGGACTTCCGGATTTCTTCACGCACTTCAATACGATGATTGCAAGGGTTGACACCCCTTTTTTCGTGTTGCTCCAGGACGACGATTGGTTGGAGCCTGATTTTACAAAAAGGGTTATTGAGCAGTTTCATAACACTCCATTGGCTGCTGCAATCGGAACCAATGCCTATCCGATAGATGGCCGCGGCGAACGCATATCCGAGGAACTCTGGTTTAGCTCCGGAAAGGCGGTTGAGACTTTCGACAATCGCAGGGACTTCACGCTGAAGTATTTAAGCCTTGATCTTGGACGTGCAGCACCCTTTTCCAACTATGCCTATAACCTGAACGTGTTAAAGAATCCTGCCCTGGACTGGAAAAAGGGGCGGAACTATTGCGATGCCGTGTTTCTCGCGGGAATCCTCAGATTCGGGCCGATTGTATGGATCAATGAGCCCTTGGCGAGCGTAAGGGTTCACGACGCAAATATAAGCACGGATAGGCAGGACAATCCGGGGAGTTGAAAGGGTGGTCCTAGCCTCAAGCCGCGAGGCCGAAGTGGGAACCCTGGCATGGGGCAACCCGGATCAACCCAGGCCAATCAGGAAATTTCGTCCCTATCAGGTATCAAAAATTTCCGCGGAACATATCGCCCATGCCTATAGCGACACGTTTGAACTGCCCGTCGTCATCTCGCGCTCGGACAATATTTATGGAGAAGGAGACTTGACCTGGAACCGGCTCATACCCGGCACCTGCAGGGCGCTTGTCGAGGGCAAGGCGCCGATTTTGAGAAGTGACGGATCGCTGGTACGGGACTATGTCTACGTCGCGGACATGGTCGAAGGCTATTTGAACCTCGCTTCGCGCGCAGGAGACCCGGGAATAACCGGTGAAGTTTTTAGTACTTAATGAGTCAAGGGAAGAAAGAGTCAACGCACCGCGCGATATCTCGCGAGTGCTCGGTCTTCTGGGTTGGTCTGGCAGCACTCAAATGAAGGCCGGAACATGATGCAGCACGCCCAGTGAAAATCCGAAGTCCATCGCGATGTTGTCCCACTCCTCGGATTTCTCGAACGTAATCAGGCATATCTGGTGTGCCTTTGCCAACTCCCTCAAGTATTGAAATACCTGCGAATAGCCGAGTGACTCCAGAAGTCCATCATAGGATATAGAGAGAATTTTCATCCACTTGCCTGCGTACCACACAAATTTCCATGCACCACCCCGTGAATTCGACGGCGACTCAGTCGACCCATCACATCGAAGTTTCGCGCTATTCTACGACCAATCTTGATTCAATCCCAACGCGAATTGTCGCCGAGTTTTTGGCGATTAAACTTATCAACCACCCAAAAATAAGACAGATTTCATGCATAGAACGCAGGTTAAGAAACACATAGAGCGTCTTAGGCTCTCCGAACTTCAATCCGTCAAAAAATGGTTCAGACCCGGAATGAAGGTTCTTGAAATTGGGGGAGGAAATGGATTTCAGGCCGAAAAAATTGCATCATGGGGCTGCGAAGTTGAGTCTTTTGAATTGCCCGGACATTTGCCTGAATATTTTCCGGTAAAGGAATACGATGGCCACCGATTTCCATGCCCTGACCATGCCTTCGATATCGTGTTTTCCTCAAATGTGCTCGAACATATCAAGCCAATCGTCCCAACTCTCCAAGAAATAACTCGACTTCTGAAGCCACAAGGTATCGCCATTCACATTTTGCCGACTCCCGCTTGGCGATTCTGGTCGATCGTAAGTTACTACCCCTATTTGCTTGCCCGACTAATCAGCAATAGCCTCAAATCTGTTCAAATTCGAAATAGCGCTGCCGCAAGTCCTTCCCCAGGTAATCGGGCTAGCGGCTCCTCAATCCTGAGTTGCATTGCCAAATTATTGATTCCCCGGCCCCATGGAGAATTCCCAAGCTCGATTTCGGAATTGCATTACTACCGGCGAGTTCGCTGGCAGCGCGAATTCGAGGATGCCGGATTCGGCATTCTCGAAATTTACGAAAACGGGATCTTCTATACCGACCATGTGCTGCTCCCATTCATGGGCCTTGGCATACGAAGATCATTGGCTAAACTGTTCGGTTCGTCGTGCAATATATTTGTTTTGACCGTGAATAAATAATAGCGGTCTCTCACTGAATTTTTGCGAAAATGCGAGCGAGATTACTGGCAGATTTCTGCTTTGTACGCTTTTCTCAATTTCCTATGAGAAGCGACCGTTACTGCTTCGCGACGAAAAACCAAACTCTTTGCCGCCAACCGGACTTATTTGAAACTATTCTTGCCAAGTTCAATCGTTTTCTGGTCGGTCAGAAAAGCGCTGAATCCTCGCCTCAAACATAAATAGCGCTGCTTTTTATTCCCTGGACAATCGACATGGCTGAATTGACCGTGGTATTGATGTGCCATAACCGGCCTTTGCTTGCTGTCGGCGCAATTCGGTCGATACTCGCCCAATCGAACGGAAATTTCAGATTTTTAGTGTCTGACAATTCATCAAATCATGAATTGAAGAAAATTGTAGATTCCGATTTTCCAACCTTGGAATACATATCGTGGTTTCCAGGGCTCCCGGATTTTTTCACTCATTTCAACACCATGATTAGGAAGGTTGATACGCCACTTGTGGTCATGTTTCACGATGATGATCGATTGGAACCCGACTATGTGAAAAGGATTCTAGAGCTGTATCACGAGATGCCATACGTTGCCGGAATTGGAACAAATTGTTTTCAAATTGACGGGCGTGGCGAGAGGGTGCCTGGCGATCTCTGGTTTGAGTCACCCAATGCAACTGAGGTTTTCAGCGACCCAAAAGGCTTGGTATTGCGACAACTGAAATTGGACCTGGGCCGTGCTGCGCCATTTTCCAACTACGCCTATAACCTGAACGTGGTCAAGGATCCGACATTGGATTTGAGCAAGGGAAGAAATTATTGCGACGTGTCGTTTCTTGCTGGAATTCTTCGATTTGGCCCTATTATCTGGATCAACGAACCATTGGCGAGTGTAAGAGTTCATGACTCCAACATAGGTTCCGATAGTGGTGTCAGGGATTACAAGGCATTTCTGACGTGGATTCGCCTTGAATTCGGAAATGCCATCAGCCGGACGAGCGTCGACGAGTACCGCTGGCCACGGGTTTATTTTTCGTCGGCAAAGCGGAAGCGGTATTCCTTTGCGGCGATCAAGTACCTTCTTTTTGCTTTTCCCCGCCTGATGGTCTGTTCCCGGTCCTTTCGCGGAAAGATATTCAAGAAGCTGTTTGCCCAGTGACCCGCAAAAAATCTTGACTGCGGTCCGGGGCATCCAGTTGGTAAAATAGCGGCTTGCCGCGTTGCCGACAGTCCGGGTTCTTCTTAGGGGTTATTTTGTCTGGAATTCAAAAAGCCGTTATTTTGGCCGGGGGACTTGGCACTCGATTGTCGGAGGAAACGCATCTCAAGCCGAAGCCCATGATCGAGATCGGAGGCAAGCCGGTTCTGTGGCACATCCTGAAAATCTATTCCTCCCACGGGATCAATGACTTTGTCATTTGCTGCGGCTACAAGGGATATGTGATCAAGGAATATTTTGCCAATTACTTCCTGCACATGTCAGACGTCACTTTTGACCTTTCATCCAATTCGATGGAAATTCATGAACGTTACGCTGAGCCCTGGCGGGTAACTCTGGTCAACACCGGGGAAGAAACGATGACCGGGGGACGATTGCGGCGTGTTGCAAGGTACCTGCGTGACGAGGAGGCTTTCTGCTTCACTTACGGCGATGGCGTCAGCGACGTCAACATAACGAAACTGATTGAATTTCACCGCACCCGGAAGGTCAAGGCCACACTGACCGCAACCCTGCCGCCGGGACGCTTCGGCGCGCTCGAGATTGAAGGGCACAAGGTATCCAGCTTCAAGGAAAAGCCCAAGGGCGACGGTGGCATGGTCAATGCAGGCTTCTTTGTGCTTTCGCCGGATGTGATTGATTACATTGATGGGGATGAAACCATCTGGGAACGCACTCCCTTGGAACGGCTGGCCGAGGAAGGACAGCTTTCGGCCTACCAGCACCATGGGTTCTGGCAGCCCATGGATACACTGCGGGACAAGGATCACCTCGAAGCCCTCTGGTCCAGCGGCAAGGCGCCCTGGAAGCAATGGTGATGAATCGGGCATTCTGGCGGGGAAAGAATGTCTTTCTGACCGGCCACACCGGATTTAAAGGAGGATGGCTGGCGCTCTGGCTTCTCGACATGGGCGCAAAGGTTCACGGCTATGCGCTCGCGCCGCCGACTGATCCGAGTCTTTTTGCGGCCTGCGGATTTCGTGCTGACCTGGAATCCAGCACCATTGCGGACATCCTTGACGTACAGGCGTTGACAAACGCCGTTCGCCGGGCCAACCCGGACATCATTTTCCATATGGCCGCGCAACCGCTCGTTAGGCAGGGTTATGCGCAGCCTCTGGAAACATTTTCAGTCAATGTCATGGGAACCGCGCATGTCCTCGAAGCGGCGCGTCAGGCTGGAAAGCTCAAGGCCATTGTCAACGTGACCACAGACAAATGCTATGAAAACCGCGAATGGGTATGGCCCTATAGGGAAAATGAGGCCCTTGGCGGCTACGATCCCTATAGCAGCAGCAAAGCCTGCTCGGAACTGGTGACCGCTGCTTATCGCCAATCCTTCCTGGGTGCCGCAGGTGTTCAGGTGGCGACCGCGCGCGCCGGAAATGTCATTGGCGGCGGCGATTGGGCGAAGGACCGTTTGATACCGGATTTTCTGCGCTCGATGGACGCCGGTACCCCTATCAGCATACGTTCTCCAGGTGCAATCAGACCCTGGCAGCACGTTCTGGAGCCGCTGGCGGGTTATCTGGCGCTTGCCGAGAAACTTTTTGCCGGCGATCCCCAATATGCCGAATCGTGGAATTTCGGACCTGATGAATCGGATGCCAGGACAGTGCAGGAAATCGTCGAATATTTGTGCAAATTGGTGCCGGGTTCAACATGGAATTGCAATCCCGACCAACAAATGCATGAAGCCCATTACCTGAAGCTGGACAGCTCAAAAGCGCGAATGAATCTTCACTGGCGTCCCCGCTGGAACCTCTGGACGGCACTGGACAGGACATTGGGTTGGCACCATTCCTGGAAGCAGGGAGTCAAGATGCAATCCCTCACCCAAATGCAAATTCATGAATATGAAAGGAATTCCGGGCCGATTCCGGCTTGATTTCCGCCGCATCCGGCGTTTTTATCGGATAATTCGCCCCCTTTGCCGCAAGTGCCAAACCAAAACCTTTAGGAACTCGCATGCCGATCAAAGTAGCCAACAAATGCCGCCTGTGCGGCAACCCCGACCTCAAACTCATCTTGAATCTGGGTGAACAGCCGCTGAGCAGCGTGTTCCCTCGTCCCGGTGCCGCCGATCCGTCGCGCTCCCCGCTCGAACTGGTCCTTTGCAGCAAAGACAAAAAACCGGATGCCTGCGGCCTTGTGCAACTCAGGCATCAGGCCGATCTGGCCGAAATGTATGGAACGACATACGGCTACTTCTCGTCCATAAGCCCTTTCATGGTCTCGCACCTGCAGGGCAAAGTCCGCGATCTGGTCGCCTTCGCCAAGCCGGTCAAGGGTGACATCGTTCTGGACATCGGCTGCAATGATGGAACGCTTCTCAACGCCTATGGCGCCGATAGCGGCCTGACCCGCGTCGGAATTGACCCGTCGAGCGAAAAGTTCCGGCATCTCATGCAGCCGGATATCCAGGTCGCCTACGAATTTTTCTCGGAAAAGGGCGTGCGTTCGATGATCGGCGACAAACAGTGCCGGATCATCACATCCATCGCCATGTTCTACGACCTGGACGATCCGATCTCATTCATGCGCCAGATTCGCGCCTTGCTGGCGCAGGACGGCGTTTGGGTTCTTGAACTCTCGTACCTTCCCCTGCTGTGCACGCAACTCACTTATGACCAGGTCTGCCACGAACATGTGACCTATCTCAGCCTCACCCACATGAAATGGATGATGGAGCGCACCGGACTGAAGATTCTTGACGTAACGTTCAACGACCTGAATGGCGGCAGCTTCTCCATTTACGCAGGCAGGGACGACGGACCGCACAAGCCCAATGCCGCTGGCATCCAGGCAATCCTGGATTCCGAACGCCCGCTCGAAAGCGGGGCGCCCTATGAACGCCTGCGCGACCGAGTTGTGGCACATCGGGAAGAGGTGCGCAATTTCTTCGACATGGCCAAGGCCGCGGGAAAAAGGGTATTCGGCTATGGCGCCTCCACGAAGGGCAATATTGTTCTGAACTATTGCGGCCTGACGAAAGACGACATCATAGCGATCGGCGACCGAAATCCCGAGAAGGACGGACTGACGACGCCAGGGACCCGGATTCCCATCATTTCCCACGAAAAGCTCCGGAAAGAGAAGGCGGACTACCTTTTAGTTTTCATCTGGCATCTTCGCAAGGAAGTGATCCAGGACGAGGTTGCCTATCTCGAGGCGGGCGGCAAGCTGGTCTTTGATCTTCCCAGGCTGCATGTTGTCGACAAGAATAATTACAAAAGGTACCTGGAGAAGAATTTCGAGGACCTCGCATTTTCACTGTGAATACGAAATCATTTGGATGCCGATAAGTTTTCCTGGAAGGACCGCAAGGTCTTTTTAACGGGCGCGTCCGGATTTGTCGGATCGGGACTGCTGGCGAGACTGGCCCACGAAGGGGCGGTGGTTACCGCCCTTGTCACACCAGGGTCCCGAAGCCTGAGGTTACCCGCATCCGGGAATGTCAGGGTTGCAGAGGCATTCGTCGAGGATGCGGAAGCCGTCGGAAAATCACTTCGGGAGGCGGGGGCAGACACGGTATTTCACCTCGCCGCAATCAATACCAATGTCGGCACGAATGTATCTCCGCTTAACATCTTCGAAACCAATATTCGCGGAACCTGGAACGTTCTTGAGGCATGCAGGGTCACCCGTGGGGTAGAGAGGGTGGTCCTTGCCTCGAGCCGCGAGGCCGAAACAGAAGCCCTGGCCTGGGGCAACCCGGATCAACCCCGATCAAACAGGAAATTCCGTCCTTATCAGGTGTCCAAGATATCCGCAGAACTTGTCGCGCATGCCTATTGCGACACATTTGACCTGCCCGTCGTTATTTCGCGCTCGGACAATATCTACGGCGGAGGAGATTTGAACTGGAACCGCCTGATACCAAGTGCCTGCAGGGCGCTCCTTGAGGGAAAGGCGCCGGTATTGAGAAGCGACGGATCGCTCGCCAGAGACTATGTCTATGTCGCGGACATGGTCGAAGCCTACCTGACCCTTGCTGCGCTGGCACGAGACCCGGGAATCACGGGAGAGGTATTCCATTTCGCAACAGGAACAGGCACGACGGCGCTTGAGATAGTTTCCCAACTTTGCGAGCTTGCCGGCAATCCAGATCTAAAACCCGTGGTCCTCAATGAATCCAGAGAAGAAAGAATCAACGAGCCGCGCGACATTTCGCGGCCCCTCAACCTGTTGGGTTGGTCAAGCGGCACACAGATGCAGGATGGCCTTCAAAAAACGTTTGACTGGTACAGAGAATTCCTTTTGAACTAGATGCGTGAAACCTGGCCTCATCAGGTCATTGTTGCAATTTCCTCCAAGGCTGCGTCGCGAATGCTCACATGAGATTGATCGATCTAGACAAGGCGATTGTATTTGCACTCCTTCATCGAGTCTGGCAATCCGTTGCCGGCGTCGTCGGACTGATGCTGATTGCCGCATTTTTCACCGTTGAATTGCAGGGGTTCTATTACACCTTCTCAAGTTTGCTGAGCCTTCAGATTTTTGTTGAGCTTGGGCTCTACGGCGTGATACAGACTCTTGCGAGCCGCGAGTGGAGCCGCCTGAATCTGGACACTGCTGGCAAAGTGATTGGCGAGCCTGTCGCAATATCCAGGCTTGCAAGCCTCCTGCATTTCGTCGTGAAATGGTATCTGGTCGTCAGTCTGCTGTTTGCAATCGGGGTCGGCATCGCGGGGCACAGTTTTCTGTCAACTCCGAGCCATACCGCGGTCATCTGGATCGCACCTTGGTGGTCCGTAGTGGTGCTGGCAATGCTCCAACTATGGCTGATGCCGATTGTAACTATACTTGAGGGATGCAACCAGGTAGCCGAAATCAACCGATTCCGCTTCATTCAGGCGGTTGCGGAAGCCATCACATTGTGGGGTCTGTTGCTCTCGGGGGGAGAGTTGTGGGTTGCCGCCGGAGTTCTTTGCACAAAGGTTGCATCAACCACCCTGTTTCTTACATTCAAATATCGCAATTTCTTTGCTTCCCTGTGGAATCGACGTCTACAATCCCGCATCGATTGGAGGCGGGAAATCTGGCCGATGCAATGGCGCATTGGAGCCCAGTCAAGCGTGAATTACCTGATTTTTTGCCTCTTTACCCCTTTGATGTTCTATTTTTACGGGGCTGCTGTCGCAGGGCAAATGGGGATGACCTTGCAAATTATCAGCGTGATTCAAATGATTTCTGTCGTATGGGTGCAAACCAAACTTCCCCGTTTTGGCATGCTCGCCGCGCAAAAGCAGTACTCCGAACTTGATAAAATATGGCGGCGTGCGTCCGCCATATCATTTACCATGAATGTGGTGGGAAGCTTGCTGATGCTTATCGCCTTTATTGTGATCAATCGCTCACATTTTTCGTTCTCGAACAGAATTTTGGATCCCATGCCGGTTGCTTTGTTTCTTCTGGCAAATTCACTGATGCAGATTACGGGCTATCAGGCGGCGTATCTGAGAGCTCACGCAAAGGAGCCATTTTTGCTACTCGGAGTCATGGGGGGCTTGCTGAACTGTGCTCTTGTTTTTTACTTTGGTAGCAGGTTCGGCCCGACAGGCGCTGCCGCAGGATTTGCCGCAACCATGGGCTTATTCATGGTTCCATTCGCCACCTATATCTGGATACAGCGTCGCGCGGAGTGGCAAAGCTAAAAGGTCCGAATTTCTGTATTTACGCGCGTCCGCTGACACAATGGGACGCAATTGAGCTGGCAGTATTTGCGGCACATGGTCTGCCAAAGCACATTCCAAATGTGCGTGGCGGAAAATCATGAAGTGCTCCCGTCTTACCTGAATTCGAAATTGAAGACTTGAGACAATTACTAAAAACCGAAGTTAGAAATTTAGAGATCAAATATGTCCAATTTGCCTTTATCGCCTCGGGTCGTATTTTCCAAAAAGTATGGTCATTTCAACATTCTGTGGTCGCTGGTGAAATGGCCTGTTCTAAATATTCTGCTTATGAAATCGAGGCAGTACATTGCGAGCAAGAAGCAACTGGTTGTTTTTTCATTTGATTACATTGGGCATTGCATCAATCTGGAGGGCGTGTTTGAGCATCGTGATCTGGAAACCTTTTTCGAATGGATCGGGCAATACAAAGGGGTCTTTGATGGCCTCGCGATTGATATTGGAGCCAATATCGGCAATCACAGCCTGTTTTTCTCGGATTTTTTCAAAAAAGTGCTGAGCTTCGAACCCAATCCGCGAACGTTTAAAGTTTTGTCAATCAATGCTGAAATGGCCAGCAATATCACGTGCTTCAATCTCGGCATATCCAGCTCAAACCGCGAGGGCAATTTGAATGTCAGCGGGACAAATATGGGGGGATCGTTTGTTTCTTCGTCGCCAACATCGAATTCCCAGATAATCAAACTTCAAACCCTGGATTCCCTCCTCGACGATTCAGAGAGGATCAAACTCATCAAGATCGACGTTGAGGGCCATGAGTATGACGCCCTGGTTGGATCGGAGGCCACGATCAAGAAGCACAATCCGATGATTTTGTTCGAACAGCGCGAAACCGATTTTTCAGCAGGAAAATCGAAAGTGGTCGATCTGTTGAAAAGCTATGGATACGGGCGTTTCGCATTTATTCGAACACATCCCAGAGCGCCTGATTCTCTGGGATTTATGATTCAGGGAATCTTCGCGGTGTTGGCAAAGTTGATCATGGGCGAATCAATGCGAGTTGTTTGTCAAAATGACATTGAGAAAGGGTTTTACCCCTTCATCATTGCAATTCCAGACTGGATCGAAGTCTGATGGAATGCAAGCATCGGGGAAATTGAGCCGCTCGCGGCTGGCGAATCAGAGGTTTGGAAATTCGCGCCTGGCGCGGGCCAATTGATCCGGGCTGCCAATATCCCGGTGATAAACCCTGTTCTCGAACGTGTTTATCCGGCCCAGAAACTGCGGCAAGATTTCCGTACTGAAATCTATGAATTCCTTGTCAATTCCGCCAATGAATGCCTGCACCGCCGGGGACAGGATGTATACCGCGGCGTTCGCGGTGTTCCCGGGAGGATTGGAAACCTTTTCATGAAAGACCAGTACCACGCCGTTTTTATCCGTTTCGACAATGCCGCATGATTTGGGGTCATCGGTGATAAATGTCATCATCGTGATCTCTATTCCGGATGGTCTATTCAGATAACAGCCCATGAAATCGCGCATGTTGAATTTTGACAAATTGTCTGCGTGAACAAGCATCAAATCATGGCCGGAAGACCAGGACAGGTTTTTTCGAACCGTACCCGCGGTTCCAAGCAGTACCTCCTCGTATACCGTCTTGATGTCTGCAGCAAAGCGGCATTGCTTCAAATAGGCTTCTACCGCGGCGGGCAGGTAATGGAGATTGACCAGAATATCGCTGATACCCGATCCGGTCAGCATTTCCATCCAGTAATCCAGCAATGGCCGGCCATTGATATCGACCAGGCATTTGGGGACGGTATCCGTCAATGGCCTCAGGCGCGTTCCCAATCCTGCCGCAAGTAGGAGCGCCCGCATTGTGGTTCCCTTAGTAGAGATTCGACTTGTTGATTTCGACCAGCAAATCCTCTGGCTTCAGCGGAACATTGCCAATTCTGCCCACCTGGCAGGCCGCAGCAAGCGACCCAAGATACAGGCTTTCCCAGATCCCGCGTCCAAGTGCCATCGCCATTGCGGAGCAAACCAGCAGGCTGTCTCCGGCGCCAGCGGAATCCTTGGGGGCAGTGTTCAACGCCGCCAGCCTGTCGGTTTCCCAGTGCCCTTCCTTGCCGTCCTTTGCATGAATGAGTATTCCCTCGGCCCCGAGGGTGATGACTACGTTCTGGGCGTTGGAGGATTGCCTGAGCAATTCGGCGAGCACCACCAGTCCGTCCTCATAGTTGCCCAGCGCGATTCGCGCCTCCCGTTCGGTGGGAGTCAGTAGCGCGGCCGATTTGAACCGCGAGACGTCCCCAACCTGGGACGACGACTGGCTGTCTGCGACCATCATCACATTTCGCCGCAGGCATTCCTCGCATATCCGGTCCACCAGATCCTGCGGTAAAGCTCCATAGTTGAAGTCTGAAAAAATCAGCAGGTCGGCATCAACCATCGCCTCCATGACATGCTCAAATACCTGTTTTTGAAGGATTTTACTGATCTTGTGCTGCCGCAGATGACTCACCCTGAGGAGGGTCTTGTTGCCTGCACGATATCGCTGCTTGAGCGTCGTGGGCCTGCTGCTGTCGGCTACCAGCCTGGCATTGACACCATAGCCACCGAGCTTTTCGGCGACATAGGCCGCCGTGTCGTCTGTTCCACTGATGGATACAAATTCAACCGACTTCGCACCCAGGTTACGGGCGTGTGCGGCGACGATTGCCGCGCCTCCTATGAATCGTTCGGTCAATATCGGCGCAACCACGATCGTCGGATCCTCCTGGGACATTCCCAGCGGATCGCATTGAACGTATTCGTCCACAATGGTGTCGCCTATGACGCAGACTTTAAGCCTGTGAAACTCGTCGAGAAGTGACGTGAGATCCGCCAAATTGAATTGATGGCGATCCATGTATTCCTTCGACCGGGTGATCGAAGAATGGTTGATGATCTCGGCCTCCCGGCGCAGGAGTTCAAGCGACGAAAATGTGGTGTCGCCCGACCCGAAGAGCAACTGGCCGCCGTACGACTGAACGATCGCGCGCTCCGGATTCTCCGCGTTTTCATGTTCCTTGCCCTTGACCACCACCGACGGCCGCAATTCCGACAGAAAATCAGCCGGGCTATCCTGCAACACAAAAGCATGATTTACCCAGCTAATCGCGGCCACACCCTCAAGTCGCGATTCCTGGCTTAGTTGCGCATTGGCGGCCAATCCGTCGCGCAGCACTCCAACCACCAGGAAGTCGCCGTTTTCCGCGGCAAAGCGCAACAGGCGCAGGTGTCCCGGGTGGACAATGTTGAATGTGCCCGAAACGAATACGGTTCGCTTCCCCTGCGCAACCTGCTTTCGTAACAGCTCTATCGTTTTAACTGATGCTGGGAGAAGGTTCATTGCATATTCTGGAGATTTACTACTGATGAGGCCCCAAAACAAAAGGGCGGCCGGCTGACAATCACTTATCGACGAGTTTCAGTTCCGGCATGGGCACGACGAATACACCGCCCTGATCAAGAACCTGCCGGTTTCGCTCAATGATCATGTCGGCGAATCGCCAGGCAAGGACCACGACAACAGTCTTCGCGTCGCCGTCGATAGCCGACGAAGGTCGCACATCAATGCCCAGACCGGGACAAACAGTACCCAGCTTTGCAGGATTGTCGTCCACCAGAAAATCAAGATACCTTGCCAGGCCGAAGTGGTAAATAAGGGTTGTACAGGTAACCGAAGCCCCGTAGCCGATTATGCGGCGGCCTTCAGACTTGTATCTGTCGAGAAGCGAACGGCAGGCAGCCGCCGTTTTGTCCACGGCCTGCAGCAACGTGCGGTAAGTCTCCGGGTCGCGAAGCCGCTGACGATCTTCAGCGGCAATCCAGGAGTCAAGATTGTCAGTGAGGGCAGGGGTGTCTGCAGCACGCTGCACATAGATGCGCACCGACCCCCCCTTGGTCTCGATATGCTCCACTCCAACGATTTTCATGTCCTTTGAAGCAAACATGCGCCGAAGCGTATCGATGGAGAAATATGACAAATGCTCATGGTAGATATAGTCAAAAATCCTGTTCTTGATCAGGTCACCCAAGTAGGCGAATTCGACAACAAAAACACCCCCGGGAGCCAAAAGGGCTTTGACGTTGTCGACGACACTGGAAACGTCGTCAATATTGGCAAATACATTGTTGGCCGTAACAAGATTTGCCGGTCCATAATCGTTTCGAATCGTTTCCACGGCTTTCGCGTCAAAATAACGGTTCAGCGTCGGAAGCCCTTCATTCGTCGCAGCGGCTGCAATTTCAGGTGCGGGTTCAACACCGGCAACACGCATTCCGACCTTTTTGAGTCCCCGCAAAAGGGCGCCGTCATTGCTGCCGATATCCACCGCCAGCGAACCAGAAGGAAGCCGCAACCGCTCCACCACGTGCCTGGCATAGCCCTCAAAGTGCTTGATCAATCCTGGTGAACTGGTCGTCGTGTAAATGTATTCCTTGTAGATCGAATCCGGATCGAGAATATCCAGCAAATTCGCGTAGCCGCAATCACGACACAAATAGAGGTCAAGCGGATAGGCGGAAGAAGCCTTGGCCGCCTGTGACCGCGGCAGGTACATGTCGCCAGGCGGCGTGGGGGTAAGGCGCATGACCATGTCCAGGGTCCGGCTGCCGCACAGTCTGCAATCGTCACGGTGCGCAAGCGGGTTCATAGCTGATACTCGTCAAAGTGAAGCAAATCCCGGCCCTGAAGTGACCGAGCCAGCGTTTCATGACCTACCATCGTAAATCCTCCATCCACTATCAGATTGTGGCCAGTAATGAAACTGGCGCGATTGCTGCAAAGAAACGACACCGCGTCGACAACATCCTTAGGTCGCCCCATTCGTCCCAGTGGCGAAAGCGCCGATTTGCTGTTCAACAAATCCCGATTCGACTCGTAAAAGGGCAGAGCCTCATCCTTCAGCATGGTGCCCATGGAAACGCAATTCACGCGAATGCCCATCGGCCCCAGGGCCATCGCGTAATAGCGCATCAACTGCAGCAGCCCCGCCCTTGCCACGTGGTAACCGGCGTCCTGCTCGGGAAGGATGAACTGGGCGGCGACACTGCCAATGAACACGATCGCCTTGTCGCCCCTACTGACGAAACTCTTGCTCAAACTTCTGACAATTTCCCGGGAGGCAGAGAGCGTCGTGTCAATTTCACCGTGCCACTTATCGCCTTCACCACGAAATCGCTGCGCAAAGATCAGGTAGTTTACCGGTCCGTTTTCGCGAACAATGTACTTCAGCTGCCTTCTGGTGCTTTCGCTGTTGCAGATGTCTGTTTCCCGATAAAGGACGTCCGCATGAGCGTTGGTCGGCCGCTTTCGGGACAATACGCTGACACGGTGATCGCGCCCGCAAAACGATTCGACCAGAACCCGCCCCGCTCCCTTGGTTCCGCCCACAACAACATAGTGCTTTCCCATCAGGTTCGACTTCCCACGAAGGACCGCACCTTCGTCTCCAATCCAGACCGAAACAATTGAATATCCTCAGGCGTCCCTTTCTCTTTGGGGGCCCATGGCGCGCCAACGGAATCCTCCGGGCTGAATGGTCCTGACGTAGTTTCGTGAAACAACGCCCATTCCGATTTCAGAGCAAGAGTGTGAAATTTTGGAACACTCAGGCGGTAGTAAAAGCTCGACGATTTATTGTAGGCGGACATAGTAATAACATTTTCCAACAGACCATCATCGGAGAAAATCAAAACGTCCATCTCTCCCTCGATCATGTGAAATGATTCACTCTTTGTAAGGTGCTTATGCGGTCGAATATACGATTCCCGCATGACAACAATGAGCATTTCATGAACCACTTCATCTGGCGCGTGGTGCGTGCAGATTCGCGCCCTGCCCATTGGAGCTTCCGCCGCGAGGCGCCGCAGATCGGCCATTGGTTTGCGGGACAATGAAATAATTGGATCGCGAGAATACAATAATCCGGGGGCGACCAATTCTAGCCCTGGAAAAACAACATCAGAACGCTGATTTGAGTTCATATTAATCTGTCTTGGAGTGCCAAAACTCTTGCGAGTCCGGAATTGCACCCGTCACACTTGAGAGTGAATTATCTCAATTGTATCGCCTCGACGACATGTTCAAATGCAATAGTTTCGGCGATAGAACGATTTGTACGATAGTGTTTGGATTCCTGAATTTTGTCGCTTAGATCAGGCTATTGAAGTATCGGTCTAATCAACGGGAATAGAAATTCTTTCGCATAATATCGGGAGCCCTCGTGAGTTAAGTGTCCTAAATCAACCGCGAAAAGTTTCCTGCCGGCGTCTGCCTGAATTGCATACTGACATTCTTTGTCACTACACAGGGTCATCAACGGGGATACGTAGACAATATCCAGTTCCTTGGCAAGTGCGTGCATAACATCGTCAATCGCACGCAATTCAGCCAACCGTGGATTTTCAGAGCTAATTTTCTCGATATCGCCCTTGCGAACCACCCATGCCAGTTGATCCGTAGGGAAGGCAACTGCGGGTCCAACCAGGACTATTTTGCCCATCCAGGATTTCTTGAAATTCACAAGGGAATCCCGCAACGCGCGGGAAAAGCCTTCCATGTTCCAGTATTGCGGCCAATCTGCGGCAAGGACGATGGCTTTCGATTTGCTTTTCAAATTGAAGATTTGCTCATTAATGCTCTTGCAATTGGGTCTGTCCGGAAAGCTGAAATTCAGAACAGGAGGACATGCGGACGCAGTAAGTTGCCCAAGAGTCCACGAGTGGGCCTGGGACAGTTCGGATAGCCCTGGATATAGATGCGCGGCGTAAGAGTCACCGAGTAACGATATGTCGGTTCCGTTTTCGGGATGACATTCCGAACCAAATTCTTCGATCCGTTGGGGCCTCAAAAGCAGACAGGTACCGTATCTATAGTTCCGATTCTGAGCCGACCGCTCAGCCTGAATGTCTTGAAAGGCGGATATTTCCGCGATGTTGAACCGTTGCCTGAGTGCTCCTTCCGATCCGAGGATACCGATCCCGGTCACGGCAACAAGCCCCAGACAGATGCATAGCTTGATTGCGACTGCTTTTGCCGGAACCTTTCGTAGCGGTCGCTCAACCAGCAGGTAAGTGGCATATGCGAGCACGAACGAAAGCCCTATGGCTCCGACTCGGTACTGCCGGTATTCGGTCACAGATCCGGAGTCAAGAAGGTGCGTGGCGGTGAATAGCAAGACCCAGTGCCACAGGTAGAGGGGATAGCTAACCAGGCCGATACTGACTACCGGGCGACTGGCCAGCAAATATTTGTTCAACCAAGATGAAGCCCCGGAAGCAATGATAAATGCCGTCCCCAATACGGGAAATGTGGCCAGCCAGCCCGGGAATACCGAGTCCTTGCTTAACATACCAATTGACAATCCGATCATCAACAGGCCTGCCGAACTGAGCAGAATCCTGATCGCCCCGATGTATTTTTGTCCCAACCATTCTTCAATGGCATCCTTTTCCGGGGCGACGCGCAAACTCATCCCGGCAAGAACCGCGCCCACCAGCAATTCCCAAAACCTCGAGAACGGAAGGAAAAATGTTGCCTCCGGAAAATTCCTGACAAGTGCGATATTCAGGGCGAATGAAAACAGCATCACCAGCGTGACCGCAAAAATGGGTGTCTTTTTGAATCGAAATACCCAGACGAGAAATAACGGCCAGACGAGGTAAAACTGCTCCTCCACGCCCAATGACCACAAATGCAAAAGCGGCTTCGCCGCCGCGTCAATATCAAAATAGCCGGATTCCCCCCAGAGCACCCAGTTGGAAACGAAAAGTGCTCCGGCGGTTGTGTGCTTGCCAAGGCGCGCATATTCATCCGGCAAAAGCAGATACCATCCCATGACCAGCGTGCTGAGCAACACAACGGTCAACGCCGGAAAAATGCGCCGAATTCTCCTCGAATAAAACTCCCAGAAATTGAATTTTTGCGCCTCAAGTCCTCGCAAAATAATGCTGGATATCAGAAAGCCCGAAATGACGAAGAAAATATCTACGCCGATGAATCCGCCGGGAACACGCGCTGGGAACGCATGGAATCCGATGACCGCGAGTACGGCGAGTGCTCGCAGCCCATCTATGTCGGGACGGTAGGCGGGGTCGGAGGTGATCTTGTTTTTTGGCGGAACGTCGCTATCTATACCGCGTACGGATCCGACATTTCCAATGGCTACATTGCGATCAGGCATCGCCCACCCTGGGAGCCTGTGACCATTCGGTCAATTGCGGTGTTCACTTCGTCAAGCCTGAATCGCTCTGTCAGGATTTCCTTGAGTTTGATTCGATGGTTGCGGAACAACCGCATATACCTGGGTATGTCCAGGTTAGGTATTGCTTCTCCACCGTGGGAGCCCGAAAGCACTTTTCCGAAATGCAGCGGCAGCGAATAGATTGAGATGTCATTTCCCTTGCGGGGAACACCAACAAGCGTAATGCGCCCGTCCGCCTTGGTAAGGCGATATCCCAGCTCGATAATGGCGGGAATGCCCGTATTGTCGATGAAGCAATCGAGGCCACCGTCCGCAACCATCGAACGTATTGCGGATTCAGCGTCCTGGGACGCCGAATTGATGCAATGGGTTGCGCCCATGGTGCTGGCCAGCTTAAGCCTGTTGTCATGCAGGTCGACCGCAATGACCGGGTACGCGCCGGAAAGGCTTGCGGCCTGGACGATATTCAATCCCACACCGCCGGCGCCGAATACGACCACCGATTCACCGAGTTTGACCTTGGCATTGTTGACGACCACGCCAAAACCCGTCGTCACCGCACAGCCAAACAGAGCGGCCACTTCCATGTCGCTATCTGCGGGGACCGGCGTTAATCGGTTCTCAGAGACGATTGCGTAGTTATTGAATGTGGTGATCCAGCCGGCGTTCACCTTGCGTCCATCCCACAGGTAGTTGGGCGTTGCCGCTTCGATGCCCGGACCCTTGCGCCAGTGCATGACGACCTTGTCGCCCGGCTTCACGTTCCTCACGCCGGCGCCGCACTCGAGCACCGTGCCCGATCCCTCATGCCCGAGGAGGTGGGGAAGATATTTGTCTTCGCCTTTGGCGCCATTGATCTCGCCCAACTGGGACCCGCAGATGCCGCTGAAATGCACCTTCACCAGCACCTGGCCCACTTCCAGGGATTCAGGCAGATCCAGTTGCGCCATGACCAGTGGTTTCCTGAGTTCGGTCAGCACCGCCGCCTGCATTGTCCGTGGTTGGATCATGTCTGTTTCACTCGAAGTAGATAAATGAATGGTCGCCCGTATACCCGGTCTGGCGGAACCACCAATCCCATTCTTCCGGCGTGCAGAAGGCCTCGCAGGTAACCTGCCAGTAAAGCAGATTGGCTTTTTCGACTTCGTTGCGATAGGACTCCACGCAGATGTATTTGTTCTTTTTTCCAACCCGCTCAATCTCGCGCAGCGACTTGTCAAGGTCGTAGTTGTGAAGATTGTGGAGGGTGGTCAGGGAGTAGACGAGGTCGAAATGTTTGTCAGGAAATGGCAGAGAGGTCGCATTGCCCACCTGGACCCTGTCCTTGATTTCCTCCTTGCAGTGGGCAATCGCATAGTCGGAGATATCTATTCCGTGGACCTCGATTCCCGGCACAACCTTGGTGAAATCAAACAGCAGAAAGCCCTTGCCACAGCCCACATCCAGGATTCTGTCACCAGCTTTCAGGCCGTAATGATCCGCCATCGCGCGGGCGACCTTCTCCCAGCGACCTTCCATATACCGGTAGCCCCCGTAATTGATACGGCGGTCTCCGTCCCAATAGTCGAAATCCCATTTCTTGGCCAGGGCAGCCGCCTTGGCCTTGGGAAACTCCTTGTCGTTGACGCGGGCCAGGTAATCGCGCTGGGTGCTTTTGTGTACGACGGACATGAAATCGATATTGGCCATGATTCAGGATTCCAAAGCATTGAAGAGTGATGTGGCCTTGACCAGTTGCTGGCGCTTTAGAAGCGCTTCGTCAAGGCCGGGATTGGCAAATTTCCTGCGCGCCAGATTCACCGGCAGAAATACGTTCAGAGCGATGCAGCACCATTTTATCCGATAGGGTCGGCGCAGCAGTCTCGCGCGCAGCCCCAATTCTTCCGACCCGGATAACGGCTCCATGACTAGGTCCACAAAATCGTCAAAGTATTCACCGGGTACCGGCACCGCCAGTTGGGAAAAAAAGTCTCCGGTCAGCTTTCCGGGATCATCCCAACCGGCGTATTCGAAATCAAGAAAGCGAATCCGGCCGTCCGGCTGCCGCAGGGCATTGTGAAATCCGAAATCGGATGGGGAAATGCATCTCTGTTCCGTGGCCAGGCAGGCCATCGGATCCAGTCCGCCGGCAACGGAATTTCTGATTGCCTCCTCATTCAGTTCCCGCCAGCGGATTACAATATTGTCGACAAGGTTCCGTGCCGAACGGTCCTCATCACTGGCTATGGCGGTATTGGCCAAACCCGCGAGCCTCTTCTCGATCAGGTCTAGGTGCTCGCGAATTGAGAAACAGGCCTCTGAAGCGTTTGGCAAGTGCGGGGCAGTCGCGCGCGATTCCGTAGAGTTCAATGCGACCAGAAATTCCGCCGCCTGGCGGACATGGTCCCAGGTGACTTCATCCCGTGCGAAGGCGCTGCCCTCGACGAATTCGTACAGCGCAAGCCCGGACTCCCGATCCATGGCGACGGGCGCCGGCGCCCTGCCCGATACAACCTTGCTTGCATGCGACAGAAAAAGATATTCCGAATTCAGCCGATCCCGATCATCCCCCTCGTGCCTGAAATATTGCTTCGCCGCAAAAACACCTTCGGAAGTTGATACGCGGTAAGTCCGATTATTGCCTCCGACGGAGCAGGGGGTGACGGAAAGGACAACCCCGGTCCGGCCGATTCCGGCAATCAAGCTCGAGATGCGCGCGTTCAGATCGTCCCTCATGGTTACCCAGAAAGGCGTACGGCCAGTTCATCCCACGAAAGAACCACCGCATCCGGCGACGGGAAAGTTGCCGCATGATTGTTCTCGGGATCGAAAAGGATCGGCCTGGTATTTGCTGGAAACCGGGGAGCCATGAGGATTTCCGGAAGGTCATCCACAAAAACGTCGCAGTGGAATTGGGCGATGCGGGAGAGCTTTTCTTCCTTCGTCAATTCAAAATAGACCCGTTCGGGGGGGATGAGCGCCTTCCCTTCCTCAATCAGGTGCTTTTCGACCCACTCCCTTGCAGCGGCGTGCAGATCGTATTTTGGACCCAGAAATGGGTGCTTTGTCTTGTGGCTGACAATCCCCAGAATATGCCCCGCGCGAGCCGCACTGCGCATAAATTCGATTGCACCGGGGTAGGCAACGGCTTCATCCATGCGCGCGCCATAGACGTACCCCTGCAATTCCGTCCACGTATCTTCCCGCCCGGCGTTTCGGAACCAATCCCGGACCGCTACCTTGTTCTTTGGAATATCGAGCGGAAGCGGGGCACGCTCGCAGGCTATCTTGTGGAACAGGGCGTCGTAGCTGACGATCGTATTGTCGAAATCAAGCCCGATCCGCACGAAAACTCAGGTCCTGCTTAATGCGGCATGCACCCGGTCGGCAATTTTGCCCGAGGTCAGGCCAAACTTGTTGCGGGCATATTGCTGGCTTCCGACCTCATGCATGAACGCATCGTCGGTACCGAAACTGAGTTTGGGAACAAGCTTGTTGTTGGCAACACACCATTCCCCAACCGCGCTACCGAATCCGCCGATCCGGCTGTGCTCTTCGACGGTAACCAGCAGGCGGAAGCGGCTCGCAGCATCCTGAAGATAATTCGAGTCAAGCGGCTTGACTGTATGGAAACTGACCACTTCTGCGGAGATTCCCTTTTCCGCCAGCTTATCGGCTGCATCCAGGGTTTCAGACATCATGTTTCCCGCGCACAACAGGGCGACATCCGATCCCTTTCGGACAACAATGGCTTCACCTATCCTGAAAGGGGGTGGAACTGCGTGAATCGCCGGCTCGCCCTTCTTCCCGATCCGAATATAGGCCGGGCTGTCATCCTCAAGCACGGCTCTCAGTGTCAACCTCAGTTCCGTGACATCGCAGGGCGCAAAAACCCTCATGCCCGGAAGGGTGCGCAATATGGCCATGTCCTCGAGGGAATGATGGGTCGGCCCCAGTTCCGCATAGGAAAGACCGGAACCCGTGCCCACAATGACAACCGGTACGTGGTGGTAGCAGACGTCCACCCGAATCTGCTCGAAGCAGCGTGTCGTTGTAAACGGTGTGATGGTATACACAAACGGCCGCAGCCCGCACAGGGCCATGCCGGCTGCAACCCCCATCATGTTGGCCTCCGCCACGCCGCAATTGTAAAAGCGTGCGGCGTCGACCTCCTTGAACCGGTCAAACAGCTTGTTGCCTATGTCGCCGGAAAGCAGAACCAGCCGCGGAACGGTTTTTGCAAGGCTGGTCATCTCATCTGCAAATGCGTTCCTCACGCCTCCACTCCCAGTTCCACCTTCGAGCGCGCGACTTCATCTGCCGTCGGTATCCGATAGTGCCAGTTGTTGTCATCTTCCATGAATGACACGCCTTTTCCCTTGACCGTGTGCGCGACGATCATGGTGGGCTTGTCCCCGGCTCCACGGTATTTCGCCAATGCCTCTAGGATTGCCCCCATGTCGTGCCCGTCCATTTCGCAGGCGTTCCAGCCAAAAGCCCGCCACTTGTCGACCAGGGGATCCAGGGCCATCACCTCGCGGCTGCGGTCCGTCGCCTGCCATTTGTTGAAATCAATAATGGCGAAAAGGCTTGAGACCTTCTGGGCGGCTGCCAGCATCGCCGCCTCCCAGACCGATCCTTCATTGCACTCGCCGTCGCTGAGGACCGCATACACGTTGTAGGTGCGCTTCTGGATGCGTCCGGCCAGTGCCATGCCCAGGCCCAGAGGCAGGCCATGCCCCAGCGAACCCGTTGCCGCTTCGATGCCGGCCAGGTGGTCCGGTGTGGGCGGGTGTTCGGCAAATACGCTGCCGTCCTCGCCGTAGTCGTCCAGCATGGACTCGGGATAGAAACCGCGCATTGCCAGGACCTGGAACAGTGCCGCGGCTCCATGCCCTTTGCTGAGTATGAAACGGTCGCGGTCAGGATCACGGGGGAGAGCCGGGTCTATGCGCAACGCTGAAAAGTAGAGCGCCGTCAGGATGTCGACGCAGGACAGGCAGGAACCCAGATGGGGCGTGCTTGTCTTGTGCGAGGTTTCGATGATTCGGGCGCGAAGGATGCTCGCGCGCCATCGAAGGTCTGCGATGTCAACGGATTGGGTCACGGTTTGTGTATGTAGTGATCAGGTTCTTTTTTGAGGGAAACCAGATTTTCCCTCACCCAGGCTATG
>CAIUKQ010000226.1 GCA_903899705.1 uncultured beta proteobacterium | reverse complement strand
TCCGTCCGCACCCAGGCCGCGTCGCAATCATCCGGCATGAAAAGGGACTCCAGCACCAGCATGTTCAGGTCCAGCGCGAGTACCGGCCGACCCGATTGCTCAAGAAGGCGCCTCACCAGCCGGGACCTTGACCCGGACACCATCTTCGGGCGTCCGGGGGAATCGTCGCTGCGCTCCGCAAAAAACGCGCTGACCTCCAATCCCAACTGTTTGACCGAGAAATCCAGATCGCCCTCAAGAAGCGGATCAGGATCCATGGCATGGATCTGAAGAGCAAATGGAAATTGCGCGTGCCGGCACAGCGAAGACAGCAAAGGGGCCAGGTGGCGGCGCAGGGTCAGCGCTTCTCCGCAAAGAAGGATCGCCGGGTTGGTGCCTGCCGGCAGAAGGGCATTGGCCGGATCCGGCAGGGCGTGTTGCGTAATGCCACCGTCGCGCACACGACTCGCGAATCCGAATATCTGGCGGAGCACCCGGGTCAGCAATTCAGGCGTTCCACTGGGAACTGTCTTCCAGTATCAATGGATGTCCCCATGGGCCGCGCTGAGCATCCAGTCCGAAAAATGCTGGCGCTCAATCACGCTCATGTGCAAGCCGCACTTGGTGCGGCGCCACAGTATGTCATCCGCTTCGCGTGCCCATTCATGGGCGATGAACCAGCGCGCTTCGACCTCAAAAAGGCCGCCACCAAAAGACTCGCCCAAATCCGCTTCGCGCCTGGCTGGTCCAAGAATCTCCCTGGCAAGCGTGCCGTGGCGGCGGGCAATCCGCGCGAGAAGGAGGCCGGGCAGTTTCGGATAACGATCACACAGGTCATCAAACAAAACGTCGAATCCCATCTTGGCCGTCGCCTCGCCGAAATCTCCTCCGGGAAGTGCTTCGCTGGCCGTCCAAGCATGCGTTTCAGGGAACCAGGGCTTGAGTTGCTCCAGTACGTGCTCGGCCAGACGGCGATAGGTGGTGATTTTGCCCCCGAATACCGACAGCACCGGCGGTCCGGCGCTATCTAGGAGCAAGTGGTAATCCCTCGTCACGGCAGAGGGATTGTCAGTGCCGTCATCGTAGAGGGGCCTGACACCGCTGTAGCTCCACACAACGTCTAGCGGCGTCAGCGGCCGCTCCGTGTAACGGCTTGCCGCATCGCACAGGTAATTGACTTCGGCCTCACTGGGACTTTGTTGCGCGGGGTCTTCGTCCATGGCCACATCGGTGGTGCCGATCAGGGTGAACTCACGCTCGTAGGGAATCATGAATACGATGCGCCGGTCGGGATTTTGCAGGATGAACGCATGGCGCCGGTCGTGAATGCGGGGCACTACGATATGGCTCCCGCGAACCAGGCGCACCTTCCCCGGAGAAGCGATGCCAACGGTGTCATCAAGGACGGATTTGACCCATGGGCCGGCGGCATTGACCAGCACCCGGGCGGTGACTTCTTCTTTTTGAAATCCGTTCGCCGATTCGAGCGAGATCTTCCAATTTCCGCCCGCCCGTCTTGCCGCCATCACCCGTGTGCGCGTGGCTATCCGCGCGCCATGCCGCGCGGCCGATCGTGCGTTGAGCACCACCAGTCGCGCATCGTCAACCCAGCAGTCGTAATAGGCGAATCCACGCTGGAATCCGGGCCTGAGTCCCATGCCGTAACCATCCGGCGCAAGACGCACCCCCCGGGAAACAGGCAAGGTGCTTGCATTGCGTCGCAGGCCAAAGGCGCTGCGGCCGAGGTGATCATAGAAGAACAGCCCAAGGCGGATCATCCATGCAGGGCGCAGATGCTCTTCATGCGGCAATACAAATTCCAACGGCCAGATGATGTGTGGTGCGATCGAGAGCAGAGTTTCGCGCTCGGCCAGCGCCTCGGCCACCAGGCGAAATTCGAAGTACTCGAGGTAACGAAGCCCCCCGTGTATCAACTTCGTCGAAGCGGAAGATGTGGCCCCGGCAAGATCGCCGGCTTCGGCCACCAGCACCGACAAGCCCCGCCCGGCGGCGTCCCGCGCGATGCCGCATCCATTGATTCCCCCTCCAATAATCACCAGATCGTAGTGCTGCATGGCAACGCTACCTGGGGCGGGGCCTAACCGCCGTAATAGACCTTTTCGCCCAGGTCCTTCAGCCAGCAGATGGCATCGTCAGCCCGGCCCGAAGGGGCGGTCTTGACGCGGGCCTCGACCACTTCAGCGACGAACAGGGTGTGGTCGCCCTTTTTCACCGTCTCGACGACCCTGCACTCCAGATGTGCCGGTGCCTTGTCCAGGACCGGTGCCTTGACCACGGAACCGGCCGCGAACACCTCGCCGCCGATCTTGTTGCCCTCAACATTCGCAGGTTTGAAAAACGCATAGGCCAGCGCGTTATCGCCTTTGGCAATCACGTTGAGCACGAATTCGCCGCTGTCTTCAATCAGCGCATGGGTCAGGGAATCGGCTTTCACGCCCACGGCTATCAGCGGCGGCGCGAAAGACGTTTGCGTCACCCAATTGACGGTGGCTGCGCTCATGCGTCCGTCCTTGCCAACAGAGGTCAGCACATATAACCCGTAGGGGATCATTCGCAGGGCGATTTTCTTGGCATCAGCATCCATGGTGTTTCTCCGGTGGCGGTTGAAAGCCGGATCATAGCGGTGCAAACCAAAGCGTGGGGGGCCGGCGGCGTTTGCAATGCATTTGCCAGCCGTGCCAACTCTGGGAGAATGCGGCCTGCTTCACTCCTACACTGGAAATCCCACATGCACTGGACTGGCCGCCGCGAAAATTTCAGAAAAATCCTTGCCGGCAATGCCTGCATATTTCCCGCTTCGGTCTATGACCCGGTGACCATGCGCATCGCGGAGGACCTCGGGTTCGAGGCCGGCATGCTGGGCGGTTCCGTCGCCTCGCTCGCGGTGCTGGGCGCACCCGACCTCATTACGCTGACCCTCTCGGAGTTTGCCGGCCTGATCCTGCGCATGAATCGCGCGGCCACGCTGCCGCTGGTGGTGGACGCCGACCACGGCTATGGCAATGCGCTGAATGTGCGCCGCACGGTTGAAGAACTGGAAACCGCGGGCGTCGTGGCGATGACGCTTGAAGACACCCAACTCCCTGCGGGATTCGGCGACAGAGGCAAAGCGCGGCTCATCAGCCTCGAAGAAGGCGTCGGCAAGATGCGCGCGGCAGTCGGAGCACGGCAGGACAAGGACCTGGTGATTGTCGGACGCACGAGTGCCGCCTCCATCAGCAGCGTGGAAGACGCGATTGCCCGTGCAAAAGCTTATGAGGCCACCGGCATCGATGCCATGTTCTTCATCGGCCTGGATTCGCGTGAAAAACTGGACGCAGTTGCCGCCGCGACCCGACTGCCGATCATTCTGGGAACCCTGACCGCGGCCATAGACGACAAGGAATACCTAGCCACTCGACGGGTGCGCGTGGCGTTGACCGGTCACCCCACGTTTCCCGCCGCCGTTCAGGCCGCCTACAACACGCTTAAAGCACAACGCGAGGGAACTCCGACGGCAAAACTTGCTGGCGTTGCATCGAACGACATGATGAAGAAATACACGCGCGACGCGGATTACTCCACCTGGCTGAGTGAATATCTCGGCGACCGGTAGCTTTTATCGTCAGCCCCAGAGCGACTTCGACGCAATCTTCGCCCCCTCGGCCATGCTTCGAAGCTTGGCCCACACCACACTGGGAAACAC
>CAIUKQ010000225.1 GCA_903899705.1 uncultured beta proteobacterium | reverse complement strand
TTGCCCAGCGTGCGCGCCACCGGCACGCCCACGCGGGTGCTCGCAGTGCCAATGCGCAAATCGCACACGGCCGCGATGGCCGCGCCACCGCCGGTACAGGCGCCTGAAATCGCGGCAATCACGGGCTTGGGGCAGCGCTCCAGCGTCGACAGGATGCGGTCCAGACGCTGCTCATAGGCAATGCCGTCATCGCCGCCCTTGAAATCGAGGAATTGGGCGATGTCCGATCCCGAGGCAAAGGCCTTGTCACCCGCGCCGCGGATCACCAGCGCGCCGATGGCCGGGTCATCGGCAATCTCCTCGGAAATCCGCGCGAGGCCCTCGTACATCTCGAACGTCAGTGCGTTGCGCGCCTGCGCCCGGTTGAAGGTCACGTGCGCGATGCCGTTGCGGTTTTCATGGAGCAGATCATCACTCATGGTTTCTTCCTCAAAAATCTCAGGTTATTCCGGCGCAGTCACCGATCGCAATCGGCTTACTTTGCGCACATCATTCAGACGGCAAGGTGACACAACGGGCCGAGCCGCCCGCTGATGCGAGCAAGCTCAGGCGCGTCTGCAGCAACCCCGAACACATGTCGATCAGGCCGGAGTATGACCGCTGCCGCCTGATGCGCGTCCAGCCATGCATTCACCTCCGCCCCCGGGTCGGGGATCACCGCGGCATTCACCGCGTTCCATGCATCTCGCACGTCGGGCGGACAATGAGCGATCAAGCGGGCGTCACCCAGCACGGCAAAGCGTTGACCGATGGCGTCATCCATTTTGCGACCGTCTTCCAGCCGCGGCTGCGGAAACAACTCTCCCGCGGGCAGCACGTCCTCATGCGCGCCCGGCCCCAGCTGCGAAGGCGGGAAACCGAACAATTCGGGCGAACCGTCGCGAAACCGCCGGTCGCGCTCCACGGCTGCCGCGCCATCGGCCTGAATAACCGCGCCGACCCGCACGGCGAGTTCTATGAATGCATGAACATTGGGCTGGCGCTCGGTTTCGTAGGTATCGAGCAATGCATCGTGTGAGCCGCCCTTGAGAACCCGTTCGAGCTTCCAGGCAAGGTTGGCACAATCACGCATGCCGGCGCACATTCCCTGCCCGATGAAGGGCGGTGTCTGGTGCGCCGCATCACCTGCGATCAGCAGACGTCCCCTGCGCCAGCCTTTGGCAATCACCGATTGAAAGGTATAGACGGCGGCACGTTCCAGATCCGCATCCTCCGGGCTGATCCAGCGCGCAAGAAGTTTCCAGACGTTTGCCGGTTTGACGATTTCCACCGGATCATCACCCGCCATCAACATCATTTCCCAGCGGCGGCGCTGGCCGGTCACACAGCAGGCGGTGGCGGGACGCGCCGGATCGCAGTGCTGGATGGTGTAATCCGGCAGGCCGCGGTCACGCTTCATGATGACGTCGGTCACCAGCCACGGTTGCCGCAGGCCAAGGTCTTCCCACGATGAACCGATGGCATCGCGCACCAGGGATCGCGCGCCATCGCAGCCCACCACATAACGCGCGGTGAATTCGGCACCGCCATCACGGTCGGCGAGTTTCAACCAGGCATGATCGCCACGATCTTCGACCGCCACCACTTCCGCATGCTGCCGAACGGCCACGCTCGCACAACTTTGCACCGCATTGCGCAAGACCTGTTCCAGATCGGGCTGATGAAAATAATGGTTGTTGTGCCAGCCCTGCGGCCCCGGGCCATCGACACCCTCGCGGATCATCAACGTCCTGCCGGCGGCGTTCACGAAATGCATGCCCCGGGTGGTGGCGCGCGTCACCGCCGCCATTTCTTCCGCCACGCCCGCCGACTGGAATATGCGCATTACCTCGCCGTCAAAATGAACGGCGCGCGGCAGGGAAAATGCGGTCGCCTCCCTTTCGAAAATGCCGACCGCAAATCCCTGTTGACCCAGCAGGCGTGCGAGAAGCGCGCCGGCGGGCCCATAACCGACGATGGCCACATCGAACATGAACGGGACTACGTTTGAACGGGTAGGGCCGCCATGGCACGGCGTGACATGCGCTCGGTCATCTGCCTGCGCCATTCCTCCACCGGCTTGAAGCCGGGAAGCTTGCCGGCGGTGTCCTCGATCCACGCCCACAACTTTTCATCGGTCATCGACATGTCCATGGGGATCACCATCGGCTGGTCCACATACCAGGGCGTGTCGCAGAACAATTCGATGCGGTTGCCCTCGGGATCGCGAAAATAAATCGACACGGCATTGCCGTGCGTCACCGGGCGCATGTCGGTGACTTCGTATTCGGCGGAACGGCGATACAGATCGCGCAACTTGGGAAAGTTCTCCACCCGGAACGAAATCTGGTTGATGACATTGAAGGGAATGCTCTCCGGGCGGCCCGCCGCCAGCACCAGCTGGTGGTGTTCGCGGGGATCACTGCTGGTGAACACGAAATCAAGCCGCCCCAACGCGGTATCGAGCTCCCCGCGATCCGTGACGGTCAACTCGAGAAACTCCGTGTAGAAGCGCTCCATCTTCGGAAGGTCGCGCACGTGTATGCCGATGTGGCTGAAAGAAATGCTGGCGGCCATGGCCGACTCCCCGGTTTTCTGCGTCAAGCGCCATTTTAGGGCGCCAGCGCGGTACTGGTGTGACCACAGGGAACATGCCGGCGAAGCACTAAAAAATCGCGCATGGGTATTGGGAGGCTTGTGCCGTGCGCTCGCCACTTCCGGGACGCGCCTGGATTCAACTAATGGCAGTTGCACCCGTCATTGGATTCTTGCGGTTTGCACGAAGAGATCGTTTCCCCGAAAAGAAGCTCCGCCCCTCAAGCGTTGGGCTAGTTGGCGGCTTGTCGGGATTGCAGGCGTTCAAGAGCGGCAGAGAAGACATGTAGCGCCCGCTTTGCGGTATCGCAGTCGTCGTTGAGCCCGTGCTGGGATGTCACGTTGATTGCGACAAAAAGAGCCGCCATTCGCTTCCGGATATCCGCCTCGCCATTGAGCGGGGTGCAACACCAGTCGGGAACCGCGGAAATGGCGCGCAGATTCCCGGCGTAGACCGATAGCGCGGCCAGAATTCGCGGCGCAGAGTCGGTACTTCCGATGATTTCCACTGTGTTCATAGCCTGTGATCGTATTCGCAAAACATTGCGGGGCGATTTCAACAGGATGACGAAATCCTGCAGCCAAGCTGTGCCGTGGATCTCGCGAGTCGGATGTTGCAGCGTGCGATTGCCCGCGCAGCCCCCGGCGGCAGTGCAGGTCAAGTCCATTGAATAAAAAGGACTTTTCAGACCTGAATATGACAGAAATATTAAGTTTTTCATGGTTTGGTGCGTTGCACTCACTTTTGTCCGTTGAGCGCCGTTACGGCTGACGGAGGGACCCATGGGCGCCATCGAAACCGAGCTTGTCGACACGGATGCAAACGGCGGGATAGCCAGATTTCTTGGCGGTCTCCGGCATGCATCACAGGGATTTGGAATCAGTGATGCGGCAGGCAACCTGATCGGCTGCAATTCATCCTGGCACAGAGTGCTTGGCTACGAGGGTGCGAATTGCGCCATGGGTTTGGCGGATAACCTGTGGTGGAACTGCAGCGACGAAGTCGAATTTGACAAGGCCATCGCTGGCCTGAATGCCGAATCAGCGGCAACGGTCGAATTCGACGTGCGTCCGCGTCCGCCGGGGGATTCCGAGCGACTGGTTCGTGTTTGTGCCTGCCGGCTGGAAATTGGCGGGGGCGGCCGCTGGCTTCTCTGGCAGATCGCGAATCACACCCGGGAGGAGCATTATCGTACCCGTGCGCAGCAGCTGGAACAGGTCATGGAGCAGACCTGCGACGCCATCATCGTGCTCGATCTGAACGGTAACGTCATCTTCTGGAATCGCGAATCCGCGAATGTCTTCGACGTGCCGGTCGCACAAGCCGTCGGCCAATCGCTACTCAAGGTGCGCGGCGGGGACATTTCGGATGCGGATTTCGACCAAGTCCTTGCCCGGATCAAGGCCGGCAAGCCGACCTCCAGCACCTTCGAGCGTCGCCGAAAAAACGGCCAGACCGTCAACGTTGCAGTCAAGACGGTGCCCCTGCTGGACCATGACGGCTGGCTGATCGGGGAGATCACCGTCGGTCGTGATGTCACCGACATGAAGCATGCGGAAGATGCCCTGCGAACGGCGCATGCAACCCTGGAGGCGCGGGTCAAGGCGACCCGTGAAGCCAATCGAAACCTGTCGCGCGAGGTGGGAGCCCGGCGAAAGACCGAGGGCGCGCTGCGAAATTCAAATGTCATTCTTGAAACAACCGTCAAGCGGCTGGAGTCCTATCACCGGGACGATGAAATCCTGTCTCGCATGTCAGAGTTGCTTCAATCCAGCGTCCATCGTGACGAGGCATACACCGTCATTCGCGAAACAGGCCAGAGCCTGTTTCCGGGTGTTCGCGGGGAGCTGTATATCTATCGTGAATCACGCGATGCACTGGAACAGGTGACCGCATGGGGTACATCGAACGCAGCGCAGGGCCTGCTGGTACCCGACGACTGCTGGGCGCTGCGCCTGGGGCGCCCCCACCATGTCCACCTGAACGGATTTGTGCGTTGCCGGCACGCACCCGCCGACCGGCCTTTTTATGCCTGCCTGCCGGTGCAGGGCCAGGGACAGGTGCTGGGCATGCTGCATCTAGAGGTCAATCTGGGAAGCGAACTCTCGCCTGAACTTCGCGACGAAATCGAAAGGCGCATGCGCGCGGTCGTGGACAACATCGGGCCGGCGCTCGCCAATCTCAAGCTGCGCGACTCCCTGCGGTCCCTGTCGTTGCGCGACGCGCTGACCGGCCTGTACAACAGGCGCTACATGGACGACGCGCTGCAGCGGGAACTGCATCGAGCCGCGCGGGCGGGCAACACCCTGTGCCTGATGATGATCGATATCGACCATTTCAAGCGCTTCAATGACACCTTCGGTCATGACGCGGGGGACTTTGCGCTTGCCTCTGTGGCGCAGTTGATTCCCAAGAATATGCGCTCATCGGACCTTGCCTGCCGATATGGCGGCGAGGAGTTCTCGGTCTTCATGCCCGATGCGACGCTGGCCATCGCGATCGAGCGCGCCGAACTACTGCGGGAGGCGATACGCTCGCTGAACCTGACGCACGACTCCCGGACTCTGCCCGCCCCCACCATCTCCATCGGCATCGCGGTGTTTCCAACACACGGCGGCAGCGCCGCACACCTGCTGAAATCCGCGGATAACGCGCTCTACCAGGCGAAACACCTGGGTCGCAATCAGGTCTGCGTCTCGCAGAATGCGCTTCCAACGCCATAGATCGATCTCCCGTCCGGGAGATTCCCTGCGCGCACCAAAAACACACCACGTCGCACCGGAGTGGCGCGCATGAAGCGTCACAAAAACTTCACGAAACCTTCATGAAAATCCGCTGCGGTTTTTGCCACTGACGCCGAAAACCCATCTGATTGATCAAAAGTCGAAACCATTGCTGCGACCCAGACCCCGTTGCACTCACTATTTGGAAAATCCATCATGTCTCAATCTGTCGCAATTCCTCTTGAGCCTGGCGGAACCCATGGGATCGAAGGTTCCGGCGCGCCCCAGGGAATTCATGCGCGCCGTGAGGCGATGGTTGCGCTTGCACGCAAGGCAGTCCGAATCCCTGGGACAGACCCTTTACGCCAGCGCCGGCAATGCCGGCTCTCAAGATGACGAATTCAAAACCGCTTCCCATTAACCCAAAGGAGTTCTCATGTCCTCTTTGCCATCACCGATTGAAGAAACCACGGAAGACGCGTTTCCCGCGCCACTTCCGGAATTTGCCCGTGATCTGCCGCTGGGCGGCGCCATGGTGCAGTCAAGGGACACCAACCAGGCTGTCATGGACCTGTTCGAGAAGCGCGCGGAGATCGGCGCGCTGGTGGTCGAGGAAGACGACAAGCCCATCGGCCTGATCAACCGGAACATTTTCAACGGTCACTTCGCCAAACCCTTTCACCGCGAACTTTATGGAAGAAAGAGCTGCATCGCCTTCATGGACAAGTCTCCCTTGAGAATTGAAGCAGACACGCCGATTCATACCGTTGCCGCCAGGGCGGCCGAGATGGGCGCCAAGGTGGTGAACGACGGATTCATCGTGACACAGGCCGGCAAGGCGCTCGGCCTCGTCAATGGCGTCACGCTGTTGCGGACCATGGCGAGCCTTCAGGAGGCGCAGCACAAGCACCTGATGTCGAGCATCCATTACGCGAGCACGATCCAGCGGGCACTGCTGTCGGACTCGCGCCAGGCCATCACCAGCACGCTGGGGGACAACGCCGCGCTGGTCTGGGAGCCGCGGGACATCGTCGGCGGCGACTGCTTTTTCGCGAAAGCGGTGCCGGATGGCCTGCTCGTCGGCCTGGTCGACTGCACCGGTCACGGCGTTCCCGGCGCGTTCCTGACCTCGATTGCCGTCTCCGAATTGAACCGGATTACCGCCCAGTCCGGGCGCTTGGATCCCGGCGCCGTGCTGACCTCATTGAACGAGCGGGTGAAATCATCGCTCAACCAGAAGAGCGTCGAAAACGACGGCTTCGAGGAGGCCGACGACGGCATGGACGCGGTATTCGCATTCCTCGATTTTCGCGAAAGGCGCATGAAACTATCCAGCGCCAAGCTGCCCATTTTCATTCAGTCAGCCGACGGTGGAATTGAAACAATCAAGGGCGAGCGCAAGGGAATCGGCTACCGCGACACCCCGCTTGACCAGACCTGGCAGACCCACGAGTTGCCGATGGAAGCCGGATCGCGCCTGTACCTGGCCACCGACGGCGTCAGCGACCAGATCGGCAGCGCGAGGAAGATCGCCTTCGGATGGCAACGTTTCAAGGCCTCGATAGCAGCGGGCCGCGAGGCTTCGCCCGCCATGATCGTCAACCAGTTTCACGCGGCATTCCTTGCTTACCAGGATTCCGAATTCCGCCGCGACGATGTGACGATGCTGTGCATCGAATTGACGGACAGTCTCATGACTCAGGGTAAGCAGTCATGAGCGCAATCCTGCACGAATTCAAACTGGAGGAGTTCTCTAAATTGGCAGCCAGTCACGAGGTGTTTTTCTACTATTCCGGCTTCGTATCGCAGCCCATCATCGAAGCCACGGCGGATGCCATCCGGATGCGCCTGGAGAGCAAAGAAGTGCGCTTTCCCTCCCAGCGCAAACTGCTGGGAGCATTCATTGAAATGGCCCAGAACATCGTTCACTACTCGGCCGAGTCGCTCGCCGAAAACGAGGAAGGCAATGACGAAATCCGCTACGGAACGCTGTGCATCACCTGTTCCGATGGCGGTTACCGCGTCAACTGCTCCAATCCCGTTTCCATGGAGGTCTTCGAGCGCCTGGACCGCAAGTTGTCGGTGCTCAGCAAGATGACCCTGGACGAAATAAAGGTTTCCTACCGCAAGGCCCTGAAATCCGATGATCACGAGGAAAACAGCAAGGGCGGCGGAATCGGACTGCTGACGCTTGCAAAGGATTCAAAGGAACCCATTGAATATGCATTTACCGACTGTCCCCACATCCCTTCCGCAAAAACCTTCCACCTTTCCGTCACCATTTAGGGAAACACTGAACAAGTTCCCGATTGCGTTGTCAAAGTAAGGTGCGCAAACGGGAGGGTTGAATTGTGAAGCAAATGACACTGGCGGCGGCGAAAGGATTCGAGGTGCACGGTA
>CAIUKQ010000224.1 GCA_903899705.1 uncultured beta proteobacterium | reverse complement strand
GCGCCACAATTACAGAGCATGTCCGCAAACATGGACACCCGAAAAAGATTAAGTAAGTACCATTCGGCCTACGCCCCCTCGTAACTCCCCCATTTCAGAGGGAAACGCTGATTGGCAGGGAATTGATAACCGACTTGATCAGCGTTTCCTTAACTGACAGGGAGCCTGCCTCTTCCGTCAATGGGTCGTTCTATCCAGCAAACGTCCGTGTCCGGGATAGTGCCCGCTTTCCCCAACCAGCCTCATGGCTGACCAGAAACAGGCCGGCGTGCTCGCTACCACCGGGATGCCCTGAGCGGTCTCGATGGGCTTTGCAACTCCCAGCGTGCGCAGTCCGCCGCAGGAGATCAGCATTCCCTCCGCCTCCGGTGCCGCTGCGTGGACCCTGGCGGCAAGCTCGATGATGTCCTTTTCGGTTTTGGTGCCGGGCATGCCGAACTGCGTGATGCCGAAGCCTTCGAGTTTGAGCACTTCAAAGCCGGAGTCCGTGAGGAAATTGCTCAGGCGCTGGTTGACTTCGTCGCCGTAGGCGGTGCATACGGCAATGCGTTTGGCGCCCACGGCCTTCAGACCCTCGACAACCGCAGAACTCATGGTTCCCACGGGCTTTCCGGTAACTTCTTTAAGTTTTTCCATCAGTCGCGCGTGAGCCTCGGCGCCGCGATAAAAGGTGAGGGAGGTGCCGGCCACCATGATTGCTTCGACGCCTTCCTTTGCTGCCAGCATTTCGGCCGCAGGAAGGATGCCGTCCCAAGCGCTGTCATACCCCTCAGGCGTCAGCGCGCGAACACCCACCCCTTTGGGAATGAAATTCACGTCCGGGTACATCTGTGCGCCTTCGGGCGGTACGCGGTCCGTGGATTGGGGCGTGACCAGGCCGATGGTGTGTGTGCCGCTCATGAGTCGTCCTCCGATGGGTGAATGCGCAACATTAGCAGGCTGCGTTGCCCTGCGTGAGGCCGAATGCATCCGCAACCAGTTCATATGAGCGCCGGCGACTGCCGTAGTCGCCGGTAATGGTGAGCAGCATCAATTCATCTGCGGAATAGCGCGCGGCCAGATCCTCCAGACCTGCCTTTACGCGCTCGGGATTGCCGTGCACAAGGCGGGGACGTTGTTGCGCCACATAGGCGAGTTCGCGTTCTGACCATGGATATGCTCGTGCCTCGTCAGCGGTCGGAATGGGTGCCTCCACACCAGTCGCCATGTGAATGCGCCGCAGATCCATGCTGATGGCGAGTCGATCCGCCTCCTCATCGGTCTGTGCGCAGATGACGGAAACGCAGACAAGGCCCTCCGCAAGCGGAACATTCCGCGATGGGCGGTAATTCTGCCGGTAGGCTTTCATCACTGCGTCGCCGCCATGCGGGTTGATGAAGTGCGCAAAGGCGAACCGCAACCCGATCTGTGCGGCAAGCGCGCCTGAGTAGTCCGAAGAACCCAGCAGCCACATGTCAGGGCTGCCCCGGCCTTCGGGTTGCACGCGCAACCTTGCAGCCGGGTCTTTTGTCAGGTTTGAATCTTCAATAAAATCAATGAGATCCGAAATCTGAGCCGGGAAGCGGGCGGGATCGTCAAAGCCGTCTTCGCGCAACGCGCGCGCCGTGCGCATGTCCCCGCCAGGGGCTCGGCCTATGCCCAGGTCAACACGCCCTGGATAGAGTGCCTCCAGCATGCGAAATACTTCGGCAATCTTGAGTGCGCTGTAATGCGGCAGGAGTATCCCGCCGGTGCCGACCCGGATGCGCTGCGTCTCAGCGCCGATGCGCGCAAGCAGGATTTCAGGGCAGGGATCTGCGAGCGACGCGAGCCCGTGATGTTCGGCGAGCCAGTATCGGTGGTAGCCAAGCCGGTCTGCCAGTCGTGCTAGCGAGATGGACTCATGTATCGCCTGCGCCGCTGTGTGGCCGGAGATGATGGGGGACTGATCAAGAACGCCAATTCTCATTCGTGATGGTGACCCGTTGTCCCGCTACGGTCCGCCGGGTTCGCTTGCGACTTACAAATCCTGAGCGACCCAGATGAGTGAGGCGACGCCGGCGCTGGCGAAACAGGTCAACCAGAACAGGCCGACGATGCGGGTCCTGTCGCCCTTGGTAAAGCCTTCTTTTTTCTTGGTGGCCAGCCTGTAGTCCGCGATCATGAGCATGATTCCGAGTGCTGCGACGACGAGCGCCCATTTCAACATTGGTGACATGGCTTCCCCTTTCTTGAAAGACGACGGAGCAATGTTACAGTGATTCGGAGACGGTTCGCCCGCCCAATGCCCAGCGGTGCAGGGCAGGGAGCAGGATTGTAAGCGTCAGAAGCATCGCCGCGATCACGTAGAACGCATTGCGGATGCCTATGCCGTCAGCCATGAATCCCATCAGCAGGGGGGTGCTGATATTTGCGGCCTGCCAGCCCAATCCGCCCAAAGATATTGCAGCTCCCCGATCGCCGGACGCCGAGACGGCGCTGACAAACATCTGAAAATAGATGGAGGCCAGACCCGAGGCGATGCCGAATATGAAAATGGATGAACTGACAATCCACATGTTGTCCGTCATGGCCGCGGTGGCGATGGTGATCGCGATTGCCAGACTGCACCAGGCTGGTACCGCGAGTCCCGTCGGTGCGCGTATGGTTTTTGCCAAACCAATTCCCGCAAGAATGGATCCGAACGCCCTGAGGGTCAGCAGCCATCCGGTCGCCTGGGTGGAAAAACCTTCCCCGACAAACAGGATCGGGTAGAACGACGACGCGAGCGCAAAGGGAAGCACCGACAGGTAGCCGCAGGCGACGGCAAAATACATGGCGGGCATGCGGGCGAGGTTTCGATAGGTGGAAACGATGCCCGGCTGGCTGGCGGCGTTCCGGATACGTGGTGTTGCGGGAATCAAGAGGCCGAGCAGAAAGGCGCAAAGGAGTATGACCATGGAAACCAGAAAGCAAATCTGAAACCCGAATGCCCCGATAAGGACACCACCCGCCGCCGTGCCGCCGATCATGCCGGCGTTGGTGGTGGAGTTGAGATGCCCGAGGTTTCGGTTTCGTTCCCCCGGAAGATGGCTGCCCAGCGCGTAGGCGGCGGGCCAGAACGTGGCGCGGGCGAGCACATACAGGCATTGTGCAATCATCAGGCCGGCGAATCCGTCGGACAGGGCATACACGCCGTTGCCCAGCATGAAAACCAGGCTTGAACCCACCATGATGTTCTTGGCGCCCAATCGGTCGGCGTAGGCTCCGCCGAGGAGGTTGAACAGCACCTGCAGAATGACCGGTAATGCCACGAGGCTGCCGATGGCAACGCCCGACATGCCCAGATGCAGGGCGTACAGCGGCACCAGGACACCGCCCATGCCGTGCGCGAGGTTCCAGACGAGGGCGCTGACCAGGAAGGCGTTGAATCGGCAGGTTTTTAACATTCTTGAGCCAGCGAAATGGAAACCCGCGACCGGCGAATCCCGGACAAGGATTATCGCAGCATGGTGAGACGATTCATTTTCCCGCGTCCTGCGTGACAGCGCCCGTCCTGATCCACGTGCGCATCGCATCAATGGCTTCTATTTCGACCCCCGCGAATCCGTGCGCCGTGCGTGCTTCGCAGGCGTCGCCGGATCCCGGACCACCGCCATGCATGGTGACCAGGGGGCTTGCGCTCTTTGCCGAGAATTCCCGCGCAATCCGGTAGGCCGTGTAGGGACAGGGGTCCTCTTTGTGATGGACCCAAAGCAGAGGGGCGGGCAGTCTTTCCCAGTCGGAAACGCCGCGGAGTCCGGGGCCGCCCCGCGATGGCAGGAACACCGACGCCGTCAGAATCAATCTTTGCGCAAGGCCCGGGTTGAGGCGCGCCGCATGGTAGGCGCTGATCGAACCTTCGCTGGTGCCGATAAATGTCCAATCTTTCACACCGAAAATCCGCGACGCTTCATTGATCAGAGCGGCTATGTCGGTGCCGTAGCGTGGCGTTTCACGGAATCTCTGCCCAAACGCGATCCATTGGTCCGTGGGCGCGTCAGCCACCAGCGTCACGGTTTCATCGTCAAGCCAATGGCGACGTGAGCGCACCAGGAAATTGCCGCGCTGCTCAAAACGGATAATGCCACCCTCCTCACGCAGCCTGATGATCCCCGGATATCCTGGAAACAGAACCACGCCATGTCGAAGTGATTTTGCATCCTTGAGATGGGATGCAAGACCCGAAATGCTGCGGCCCTCTAGATGAACCGTGATGATCCGGTTGGGATGTTCGAAATTGGGGTCCGAGGCATTTTCGCCGGATTGCGGACGCGCGGACAGGGACGTGAAGGCGACAAGCAAGGCGAAGAAAATCGTTGCCGCAGCCGGTGGCAGTGAGGTCAGGATTCGGCGGGTGTGAAGAATCATGGAGGCGGCATTCCACGGAATTTTCATTGTCAACATGAGCGTTGCGCGCATTGCGGCTTTTTTCGGCTACGCGCCGGCGATCCTTGCGGTAGGATAGTCGCGCAAGACGAAGGCTGACGTCCAATCCTACGGAAGAGACATGGCTGACTACTATATCTGGCTGATAGCCGGCCTCGGGCTGGTCATCACTGAACTGGTAAGCGGAACCTTTTTTCTGCTGGTTCTCGGCATCGCCGCATTTGCCGGGGCCGCGGTGGCATGGGCCGGCCAGGGAATCTGGCTGCAGGCGATCACGGCTGCCCTATTTGCCGTTGCAGGCGTTGTCTGGGTCCATTACTGGCGCAAGGGCAGCGCAACAAAACAAATGCCCCCGCTTGATGTCGGCCAGATGGCCGTGTTCGAAGCTTGGGTCAGCCGGGAAGCCCGCCAGGCGCGGGTGAAGTACCGGGATACAACCTGGGACGCACATCTCGAGGGCTTCGAAGACGCGCAGGCGGGAGATATCTTTTATATCGTCGCGGTGAAAGGCAGCACCCTTGATGTCTCCAAAAACCGTCCGATCTGACACGGCGATTTCCAGTCCTACCACCAAACTTTCGGGAGGCAATATGTTTGCCAAATTCATCGGTGTCATCATCGCGAGCGTCATTATCGGCAGCATCCCCGAGACCAAGGCGCTGGCCGTTCCGTTCCTTATTGTTGCACTGGCCGTCGTGCTGGTTATCGAAGGTCTGCGCGTGGTTCCGCAGCAAAATGCGTGGATCGTGCAGCGGATGGGAAAATTCCACCGGACTCTTGAGCCGGGCCTCAATGTCATCATCCCGTTCATAGACGCCGTTTCGTACCGCCACTCGCTCAAGGAAGTGCCGCTGGATATACCGGAACAGGTCTGCATTACCAAGGACAACACGCAACTGGCGGTGGACGGTGTTCTGTATTTCCAGGTGACCGATCCGCGCCTGGCCTCCTATGGTTCGGAAAATTACATCAACGCCATCAGCCAACTGGCGCAGACCACACTGCGATCCGAGATCGGAAAGATGGAACTGGACAAGAGTTTCGAGAGCCGCGAAGAAATGAACCACAAGGTGGTGTCGGTGCTGGACGAAGCCGGCCGCTCCTGGGGCATCAAGGTGCTGCGCTACGAGATCAAGAGCATTACGCCTCCCGAATCCATCCTGCATGCGATGGAGAAGCAGATTACCGCAGAGCGTGAAAAGCGCGCGGTCATCGCCAAATCCGAGGGGGAGCGGCAGCAGGACATCAACATCGCCGAGGGCAAGAAGCAATCCGACATCCTCAAGTCCGAGGGTGAAAAGACGGCGCGCATCAACAAGGCACAGGGCGATTCCACGGCGATCCGCCTGATTGCCGACGCCAATGCGGCCGCGGTGATTGCGGTCGCCGAGGCACTGTCCAAGAACGGCGGCCAGCAGGCGGCCAACCTCAAGGTTGCCGAGGCCTACGTCAATGCGTTCTCCCTGCTTGCCAAAACCAACAACACCATGATCGTGCCCTCCAATCTTGCCGACGTGTCGTCGATTCTGGCCACCGCGATGACGGTGCTCGACAAGTCGCGCCCGGATGGAATAGCGGTCAAATCCTGACAAGGCAATCCGCATGAAAAGAGAAGACATCGGCGGCCCGATCCGGGGTCGGTATATCGATGACAGGTTCGAGGAAGGGATTTTTCGCCTGAATCCCGGCGTCTACTCGGATCCGGAACTGTTCGAACTGGAGATGAAGCACATCTTCGGGCGAACCTGGATATTCCTTGCGCTGGAATCCCAAATCCGCAATCCGCATGATTTTGTCGCCGCGAACATCGGCCGCACGCCGCTGCTGGTGATGCGGGACGCCAAGGGAAAGATTGCGGCCTTCGTCAATGCCTGCCGCCACAAGGGTGCGACGGTGTGCCGGTCCGCAGCGGGCAACGCGAAATATCATGTCTGTCCGTACCACGGGTGGGCTTACGACTCCAGCGGAAAGAACGTTGATATCAAGGACCGGAAATCGGGGGCCTATGCGCCAGCCTTCGATGCCGACAATCACGATCTTCTGCCCATCGCCCGTTTGGAGAGTTACAAGGGGCTGATATTCGGCAGCCTGTCCGCCGACGTGCCTGCGCTTGGCGATTTCCTCGGCGACATGCGGCTGTTCATCGACCTGGTGATGGATCAGGGCGAGCACGGCATGGAATTCATTCCCGGCCGCTCCACCTACACCTACCGCGGCAACTGGAAGTTGCAGATGGACAACGGCACCGATCCCTACCATGTCACCAGCACGCATGTCAGCATGATCGATATCCAGGTCCGGCGCCGTGCGGGACAGGGCAATGTGGACGCGCGGCAGAACGATTTTTCCAAGGTCAAGGGTGTCGACCAGGGCATGTTCATCTTTCCGCACGGGCACGCGCTTCTCTGGGTCGATCAGCCCGAACCGCACAAGCGGCCGATCTTCCCGCGCATCGATGAGATCCGGAAGCGGGTGGGCGACCTGCACGCACAGTGGATGCTGAAACTCCGCAACACCCAGTTCTTCCCCAACATGCAGATATCCGAGGTAAATGCATTGATGCTGCGCACCTTCCAGCCGCTGGCGGTCGATCTCACCGAAATGCGCAGCTACGTGCTTGCCCCGATCGGTGAGGCTCCCGAATACCGCGCATGGCGGCTGCGGCAGTTCGAGGATTTCTTCAACGCGAGCGGATTCGCCACGCCGGATGACACTGTTTTATATGAGGAATGCCAGGCGGGCGCCGGAATCCAGGGCATTGACTGGCTGCAGGGCTGCGAACGCGGGATGGCCATCATAAAAGCCGGGGCCGACGAGGTGGCGCAATCGCTGGGCGTGAATCCCACGCACAGTATCAAATCCGAGGCGCACCTCAACCCGGAAATGGCATTTCACTCCACCTATAGGGAGTGGGCGAGAATGCTTGAGGCCGGAATCGAAGGCAGGGATCCGTACGCCTGAAGGGGTGGAAGTCGGGAGACGCAGGATTTAGAATGCGCCGAAAATTGCCGTGTTCGGGCGCGCCCGACAGCGGCCCGACTTGGAAATCGGAGCCACGTGCAACGCTTTTGCCCGATAGAAATCATAAATGGGATGGAAATGGGATCAATACATCTTTTTAGAGACCTGCCGGAGATCAAAATTTTCGCCCCGGGCGAATATATCTTTCGCAAGGGTGAGACCGCTCATGCCATGTATATGGTGATAGAGGGTGAGATCGAACTGGTGGTGGGGAGGGTGGCCGTGGAAACGGCGCTTCCGGGTTCCTTTATCGGCGAGATGGCGCTGATTGACGATGCACCACGCAGCGCCTCGGCGCGGGCCAAAGGGGAGTGCCGCGTGTTTCCGATAGATGAGGCGCGCTTCAATACCCTGGTGCAGGAGACGCCCTCGTTCGCGCTCGACGTCATGAAGGCCCTGGCACTGAGGCTGCGACGCACCAACGAAAAGATTGCGTCGCGGCATGCCGCACCACGCCGGCATGTGGCTTCGCCGGCGAAAAGCTCCAAACGCCCGACCCGGCGCCTGCGCTAAACAGGTGCGCGGCTATTCCAGAGCCGCGCGCAGTTCCGCGGGGATGGGAAATGCCTTGATTCGTCCGGGATGGTCCGGATGTGGCTTGACGAAAGCGCGCACCTCGTAACCCTGCACCGCCTTGCTATCCCCGTTATAGACGGTGTGACTCACTTCCAGGGTTTTTTCGTTCCATTTGGAGATGCCGCTCTCGACAACAATCTCGTCGCCAAAGCGGCATGGCGACAGGAAATTCGCCTTGGTTTCGACGATCGGCATTCCCGGAGAGCCGTATTTCTCCATCATGGCGTTCCAGCCGAATCCCGCGCTGTCGAACAGATGCAGGGCGCTCTCGTCGAACCACATGAAGTAGTTCGGGTAGAAAACAATTTTTGCGGGGTCTGTATCGCCCCAGTGGACATAGACTTTGTGGCGGTAAGTCTTCATGCGCCCCTCAGGTCTGCCAGGCTTTGTATTTCGAGGCGAGTCGCTCGGTCTCCCTGGCAAGGATGCTGACGTCCGAACCGACGGTGATGAACTGCGCGCCAAGGTCCACGTAGTGCCGTGCCCGCACTTCATCGTTGGTGAGGATCCCGGGCGCCTTGCCGCACTTGCGGATGGTGACGATGGCCTCGTCCAGGACCTTCTGTACGTCGGGATGGTTCATGTTGCCCAGATGCCCCATGTCGGTTGACAGATCGCCCGGGCCGAGGAATACGCCGTCGACACCCGGAACGCTCGCGATCTTTTCAAGATTCTGTATCCCGAGGCGCGTCTCCACCTGCACCAGAACACAGATTTCACTTGCGGCTTTCTTGGCGTAGTCCTTGATGCGCATGAAACGTGATGCGCGGGTCGGACCGCCCGAGCCGCGCACGCCATCCGGTGCGTAGCGGGTGAAGGCGACCGCATCCCTGGCCTCCTGCTCGGTCTGAATCATGGGAATCAGCAGCGATTGGGCGCCGGCATCCAGCACCCGCTTCACCGTCACCATGTCGTTCCACGGAATCCGGACCACCGGTTGCGTGCGGTTTTCCATGGTCGCCTGCAGTTGCCGAACCATCATGAACATGTCGATCGGCGCGTGCTCCATGTCGATGATAAGCCAATCCATGCCGCCGCCTGAAGTGACTTCCATGGCGTATTCACTGCAAAGATTGCACCACATCCCGACCTGCAGTTTTCCCGAATTGAGCGCGTGCTTGAAATGATTGACGGGCAGTTCCATCGCAATCCCTTCCTGGTTCTTTGATCCGAAAAATGAAACGAGGGGATTTCTCCCCTCGTCATCAAGCCGTAAATCTTCCGGCGGACTTTGCTATTTCTCGTCCTTGATCGGGTTGCGCAGCACACCGATCTTCTCGATGTCGATCTCGCAGACGTCGCCGTCTTTCATGAAAATCGGCGGCTTGCGGGCCCAACCCACGCCGGAAGGGGTGCCCATGACGAGCAGGTCGCCGGGTTCCAGCGTCAGACATTCGGAGGCCAGTTCCACGGTCTCGTCGACGGGGAACAGCATGTCGCTGGTGTTCGCGTCCTGCAGCACCTGTCCGTTCAACCTGCAGCGGATCGAAAGATTGCTGCCGCCGGGCGGCAGTTCGTCCGGTGTGACCATCCACGGTCCGAATCCGCCGGTGGAATCAAAATTCTTCCCGATGGTCCATTGAGCGGTCTTGCGCTGATAGTCGCGAATCGAGCCCTCGTTGAAGCAGGTGTAGCCTGCGATGTATTGCAGTGCATCCGCTTTTTTCACATGATGGGCCCTTTTCCCGACAATGGCCACGAGTTCGGCTTCGTAGTCGAATTTGTCAGAAACTTTCGGGCGGATCATGGGTTCGCCGTGCGCGGCAAACGAGGTGGTGCAGCGCATGAAGAAACTCGGGTAGGTGGGCTTCTGGTGGCCGCCTTCCGCCGCATGATCGGCGTAGTTGAGGCCGAGGCAAAGGATTTTTCCCGGGCGCGGAATCGGCACCAGGTATTTCAGGCCGGCGAGCGGACGCTTGTGCTCAGCCTTGGCGCCAGCGACTGCCTTTTTTGCAGCGGCCATGCCGGCATCGCCCAGATTGATCAATGCGAGCAGATCGCCGGGAAGATCGGGGGCGGCAAGTTTCAGGTCGATGATGGAATCGCCCTCGACGACGCCGAGCCGGCCGGAACCTTGATGTTCAAAATTTACAATTTTCATGATGTCGACGCTCTTCTCTGTTGAGATGACAAGGATGACGGTCATCCTGTCCGGGGGCGGATTTTACCCCGCACTGGATATTGGAGCCCTGCGTGTCAGGGTCGGATGTAGGACCAGCCCTGCTCCTGTTTTTCCATGAGCTCAATCACGCCCGCGTTGACGTAGCCAATGTTGGAGAGCATGTCATCTCGGCTGAGTTTCTGGTTGGTCATGGTGTTTTCGCAGGCCATGACCTTGACCCCGGTGGACATCGCCTCGCTCACGCGGTTGCCTACGGTGGAATCCATCTTGAGCATGCCCAGTCCCGGGCCGTAGGCGACGATTTCAATCTCGACGTTGCCCTCGCCCAGATCCTGCTGCACGTTTCGGGCATTGTTCAGGGCGAGGTTCCATTTTCCGGGGTCGTTGTCGCTCACCTGAAAGATCACCTTGTGCTTTTTCGCGGCTTTTGTCTGAACAGGCCGCTTCGCAGCCGGCGAATCCGCGGCCGTCGCCGGCAATGCCGTGGCAAAAACCGAGATCGAGGCGAACAAAAGGGACAAAACCGCGGTCCTGATCATGCTGTATTCCTCCTTGGAAGACGCGCGACAGTCAATGCCTGGCCGGCGGTTGACGGAGTCGTCGGAATGTTGGCGAAACATCATGCGACCGCGAATATTACTCCCTGACGAACTTTCGCAAGCAATCCCGCCTGGAGAAATCCCGCACCGGAACAGCTACTCCAGACGCGAGAAATGACGGTCCATTTAGCCGGTTTAGGCTTTAGAATTGAGGCACAAACATATTTTTCACTTCGAATCCGTGCTGGCGGGATTTTGCGGGAGATTCTAATGAGGTGGTTTGCTTTGCTTGGCCTGTGCGTGGCGTGTGGCGCCTCAGCGGCGGAACCGGCGAAAAAGATGTATCGCTGTGGTAACGTTTTTCAGGAGCGTCCGTGCGAGGGACCGAAGCCCGCGCCCGCCGCGGTCGACGCGCCCAAACAGGCGGGACCCAACCAGTCCACGCTCGAATCACGCAAGCAGATTCGTTGCGAGAACTTCCAGCGGCAGGTGACGGAACTGGTTGATCGTGAAAAGACCGAGAAGAATGCCGAACTGCTCAAGGGCCTTGGCACACAGCGCAAGGTGTTTGAAGACAGGATGAAGTCGGATAACTGCTAGGGCCGCCACGCAGCTTCGCGTCGGCTCCCGAAAGCTGGAGGCCGGAATGGCAACATATGTCGCGGGTATATTCCGGAACAGGGTTATTGGCGCGCTGGTGTTGGCTGTCATTTCCGGTATAGCCCAAGCCCAGGTCTGGCCTTCAAAACCCCTGCGTTGGATCATCCCATTCGCCCCTGGAGGCGGCTTGGACATCATTACGCGTGCATACGCTCCGCATCTTGCCGCCGCACTCGGTCAGCCTGTTGTTCCGGAAAACCGCCCTGCCAATGCCGGCATTCTTGCGCTGGAATTTGTCGCCAAGGCGCCGCCCGACGGATACACCCTGGCGACATTCGGTCCCGGTGCCCTGACCTATAACAAGCTCATCTACGCGGACGTCAAATATGACGCCGAGCGCGATTTCGCACCAATAACGCTGCTCACGGATGCGCCCCTGGCCCTTTACATCAATGCCGCCGTGCCGGCTCAGTCTCTTGCGGATTTCATTGCACTTGCCAGGAATCCGGCGAGCAAACTCAACTATGGCGCGCCGGGTCATGGCCATCCGTTCCACCTTGCCATGGAACTGTTCAAGGACCGCGCCGGCATCGATCTCCTGTTTGTGCCTTACAAGGGTGGCGCGCCGGTGATTCAGGACCTGGTTGCCGGCAACATCCAGGCGATGTTCTACCCGGTGGGCAACCAGATTCTTGGTCTCATCAAAGGGGGCAAGTTACGAGTCCTTGCGGCCTCGGGTAACAAGCGACTGGCGGAGTTTTCCGACACGCCGACCGTGGAGGAGGCGGGGGTCAAGAACTATTCAGTGACCGGGGGATTCGCCATGTATGCGCCCGGAGGGACTCCGCGCGATATTGTCCTGCGGCTCAACCGGGAGATCGCGAAGCTTTCCACCTACCCGGATGTGGGCAAGGTTCACGACGGGCAAAGCCTGCTCGTCTCGATGAGCACCCCGGAGGAGCTGCTTGCGCGACAGCGCCTGGAATACGATTTGTGGGCGCCCATCATCAAGCGGCTGGGTATCAGGGCACAATGAGTCTGTCCGGAGGATTTCAGTGAGAGTGATCAATGGGCGAGATTCCCAAGGAGAAGCGTTGATGCAATCGAAAGCCCGTTTTATCACCTGCGCGGTTTTCGCCTCGGTGGTGTGCTCGTCGCTGGCCATGGCGCAAGCCTTCCCCACCAAGCCCGTTCGGGTCATCACCCAGTTCGCGCCGGGCAGCAGCGGTGACACCACGCTGCGCGTGATTACGCCCATCATCAGCCAGGATTTTGGCCAGCCGGTGGTCATCGACAATCGTGCGGGTGGCGGTGGCATGGTGGCGGCGGAGCTGACGGTGCGCGCCGCGCCTGATGGCTATATCATCCTGTGCGCCACTTCCGCCACCCAGGTGGTTCGTCCCTTCATGGTTCGCGGGCCGAGTTTTGACACGCTCAGGGATTTCACCCCGATCACGGCGCTATATTCCGCAATCACCCTGCTTGTTGCCCATCCGTCCGTCCCGGTGACTTCGATGGGAGAACTCATTGAATATGCGCGTCGCAATCCGGGCAAGCTTTCATATGGAAGTTCGGGGATAGGCACGGATCACCACCTGACCGGCGAGCAGATACGGATTCTCACCGGCGCGGAAATCGTGCATGTGCCTTACAAGGCCACCGCACAGGCACTGATCGATGTGGTCACCGGGCAATTGCCGCTGACCTACGCCATCACCGGCGCGGCTGGCACCTTCATCAAGACCGGTAAGATCAAGGTGCTGGGCGTGGTGAAGAATCAGCGCGTTGCGCTGCTGCCTGACGTTCCCGCGTTCGGCGAGGTTATGCCGAAATTCCAGCAACCGCCCAACTGGACGGCGCTTTTCGGCCCCGCCGGGCTGCCGCCGCCGGTGCTCGCGCGGCTGAACGGGGCGATTGTCAAATCACTGCATCACCCGGACGCGCAGGCCCGCTGGATTGCCAATGGCTACGAAGTGATAGGCAACACCCCGGAGGATTTCGCCGCGCAGATCAAACTGCAGACGGCGCTGGTGGCGAGCATCGTCAAGTCGGCTGGGATCACCCCGGAATAGGCCGTCATCCCGATGCCATCGGGCAAGGGCTACCGTTTTGCTTCCACAAGAACAAATGCAATCCTGCACATTGCCCCGGAGCGGTTGCTCCAGGCGTGATTGGTGCCGCGCTGGATCAGCACGTCGCCCGCCTTCATCAGCTTCTCGCCTTTCTCCATGATTGCGTAGACCTCGCCGGTCAGGATGATTGCGTAATCGATGGTATCGGTCTCGTGCATGCCCGGATGGCCGCCTTCGAAGTTCCTGCGCACGCCGGGTTCCGGATTGTGCCCCCCCTTGCGCATGGCTTCTCGTATGCGCTCGATGCCAGCGGCGCGATCCGGGGTGTCGCCGGGCTCCGGGGCAATATCCACAATTTTCAGAAACGAGCCACCCCGGGGCGGCATGATGCCGTGCGCATCCGGGCCGTGATCAGGCTCGTTGACGTGCACCGGAAGCTGGCTGGTCGCCCATACAGGCCATGAACGATGGCCGGGTCGCGCGGGATTCTCCTTGAAGGGCGCAACCGCGTCCTCGGTGAACGTGGATTTTCCGTCGGCGTCGAAGCCGGTGACGATACGGCGAATAAGTGGGAGGGGCTGGAAGGTTGGCACGTCGGTGTCCTTTTCAAACTGACTATAAACTCGGACTTTAATCTTTCGCGGGGAATTCAACATGGGCCAGAACGAACGCAAGATCGCCGGTGTATCCCTGCAGGAACTTGAGCGGCGCTGGAAGATCGCGCGCGATCACCTGCGCGAACGCAAAATCGACGCTTTGATCGCAGTCTCCACCGAGGCGCCAAACAATTCAGGCTATACGCGCTGGTTCACTGATGCCGCAGGCGCTTATCGCAATGTCGTTGTCTTCCACGCAGACGACCTGATGACGGTGGTGGAGCACGGATTTCACGGAGCGCGAAAAGAAACCGGTGGCAATGATCCGACGCATCCCGGAGTCGGTGAAATCCTCCACGTGGCCGAGTTTCCTGCGGTCAACTACAACCAGCGCTATGAGGCTGACGCCATTGTCGGGATGCTGAAGCGCCGCGGCTACAAACGCGTCGCCCTGCTGAATCCCGATGGCATGCCCTGGGCGTTCGTTGAGGCTGTCAAGGGCGCGCTTGCTGGCGGGGGCGAGGTGATTGATGAGACCGAGGCGTTTGATCTATGGCGCGCGGTCAAGAGCGCCGAAGAGAAGGATTTCATCCTGCAGGCCATACGCCTGCAGGACGCCGTCTTTCTGAAGGTTCTGGAAAAGACAAAGCCCGGCATGCGCGACCTGGAGGTGGCCTCGATCATCCATTACGAAGGACGGTTGCTCGGCAGCACACACGGAACCATCATGTCAGGCTCCGCGCCCCAGGGGCAGCCCGCGCCCATCCTGCCGTCGAACGCGCAGGGGAGGGCGTTTAACCGCGGCGACTACATGTCGGTGTTGCTGGAAAACACCGGTCCCGGCGGATACTTCGCCGAAGTGGCGCGCCCTGTTTCTCTTGGTAAGCCCGCTGATGAGTTGCTGTCGGCTTTTGAAAAGGTGAAGGCGGCGCAGGACTATTCCACCAGCCTGATGAAACCCGGCGCCGATTGCCGTGAGATCTTTGCCGCCTACAACGATTACATGAAATCGCACGGGCTTCCGGTCGAGGGGCGCATCCATTCACATGCCCAGGGCTACGATATTGTTCAGCGGCCTCTCATCCGATTTGACGAACCGATGAAGCTTGCTCCCAACATGTTCTTTGCCGTGCACCCGGCGGAGTCCACCTCCAGCGTATTCACCTTCTGTTGCGACAACATCTTCATCACGAAAGATGGCAACAGCGGCTATCTGCACAAGACCGAACGCAAGGTTTTTGAAATCTAGCGGGACGACGTCTTGAGCGTGCGTCGGAATCAACCGGGCCTGCCCGGCCCGCAGTGCATCGCCGGGGCGAATTGACCTCGTCTATAAGAACTCATAACCATATGATTAAACTGGGATTTTTTTACTGGCCCTGCGGCCATCACCTCGCTGCATGGCGCCATCCCCAGGGCACACCGGATTGCGGGACCAACGTTGCGCACCAGATTTCACTGGCGCGGCTCGCCGAGCGCGGGCTGTTTGACCTGATCTTCATGGCTGATTCAGTCACCTTCTGGCGCGGCGATCTGGACGCGATGTCGCGCGACTCATGGGGCACCGCGGTGGAACCTTTCACGCTGATGTGCACTCTGGCGCAGCACACGCGAAACATAGGCCTGGTTTGCACGGCAACGACCACCTATGATTTTCCCTATTCGCTGGCCAGGCGTTTCGCCTCTCTGGATCTGGTCAGCGGCGGACGCGCGGGATGGAATCTGGTGACCTCGGGCAACAAGCTGGAGGCCGATAGCTTCGGGCTGGAACGTCATCCTGACAAGTCAGACCGCTATGCGCGTGCCTGCGAATTTGCGCACGCTGTACGCGGGCTGTGGAATTCCTGGGACAAAGGCGCGTTCGTTCGCGACACTGCCACCGGCGTTTATTTCGACAAATCCCGGCTCCATGTGATGGAACACGCCGGCGAGTTCTTCCGTGTGCGCGGGCCGATGAACGTGGCGCCGTCGCCGCAGGGTGAACCGGTGATGGTTCAGGCCGGGGCATCGGAAGACGGGCGGGCACTTGCGGCCGCCACCGCGGAAGTGGTGTTCGGAGCGCACGCGACGCTTGAGAGCGCGAAGGAATATTACAGCGACGTCAAGGGTCGAATGGAAAAGCTGGGGCGGGATCGCGACAGCCTTAAAATCATGCCCGGACTTTCGGTCCATGTGGGGCGCACCACTGCCGAAGCACGCCGAAAGCATGATCAACTGCAGGACCTCATCGATCCTGCGGCAGGGCTGGAATTGCTGTCGCGGCGACTGGATTGCGATCTTTCCGGCCATGACATCAATGGCCCGTTGCCGGACATCCCGCAAACCGGGTTGAGCACCAGCCGTGTGGATTTGTTTGTCGACATGGCGCGCCGCGAGAACCTGACCATCCGCGACCTGTACCGGCGCATCGCCGGCGCCCGCGGGCACATGGAAGTGATCGGTTCGCCGAGCGAAGTGGCCGACCTGATGGAACAATGGGTGCGCGAGGAAGGTTGCGACGGCTTCAACATCATGCCGCCGGTTTTTCCGGGTTCGCTTGTGGATTTTGTGGAACTGGTGGTTCCCGAATTGCAGCGGCGCGGACTTTATCGCACCGCCTATGAAGGCACGACACTGCGCGCAAACTTGGGCATTTCCCGGCCTGCATGGAGGCCCTGAATCAGATTGTTCAGGTCAGGTCCGCAAGCGGTGCGAGGCGATACACGCGCGCGGCGTTGTCATGAAACAGCATCGCTTTTTCAGCCACCGTGCATGCTGACGCAATTCGTTTGTAGACATTCCACAACACCGGATACGAGCAGGACGCGCGCTCGACCGGAAAGTTGCTCTCGAACATGCAGCGCTCTGGGCCGAACTGCTCGATGCAATGAAGGTAGTAGGGCGCGTAGGCCTTTGCCAGCTGCTCCGATCCGGGCGGCGCCTCGAGCCGCTCCCAGCCGAAGCCGACGCGGGGCTGTCCCAGTCCGCCCAGCTTCATGAACACGTTCGGGCAAGACGCTGCCCGTTCCACGCCTTTTCGCCACATCTGCATCACCTCGTCTTTTCTACCCAGATAGGGTCCGGTCCCTGACACACCACCAACATGATTGATGACAATGGTCTGGTCGGGAAACGCCCGTGCGAGGTCCACCAATTCATCGTATTGCGTGAACACAAACCAGGAGTCGAAGGGCAGTGCGTATTTCTGCAACAGGGCAAATCCCTCCCGCCAGGTGGCATCGGCCATGAGGTTTCTTGGCGAGCGTGGCGGTATGTCCATTTCCTCGGCGGCTTCGTGCCATCGGGTCATGTGGCGGATGCCACGGAAGTGTTTTGGACTGGCTTCCAGGTGCGCCTGCAGGGTCGCCTCCACCCGGGCTCCAAGCCGGAAATCTGCGTAGCTGATGATGCCGTGGGCCACACGCGCCCCACCGGCGTTCCCGGCTGCACTGCGTTCGGCCAGCGCATCCATGAATACGGTTTCGCCGACCGGTTTCAATTCTTCCGGACCATCCTGGCGGTACTCGCGGCGGCATTCGCAGAAAATCGTCGACACGATGTGATGGCCGCTCGCCGCATCGATGGAAATCTCCTCCAGGAGGTAGCGCTTGCCGGGACCATGATCCCAAAGATGGTGATGGGCGTCGCAGATGCGCAGGTCCGGCTCGATGATTTCCTCGCCGGTGCGGGCGTACCAGTCCGCGCGATCAATCAGGCGATCGGGTTGGCCCTTTGGCTGCGGCGGGTAATCGGAGGTGGCGCTCATTGGAGTCCAGGATGTTTCCGGCGATGGGGATTTGTGCATTCGCTCGGGAAGCTGCCTATACTTCCCGTTGCATACGAGGAGACTAGCATGAGCATTCAACGCATCGAAAGCGTGACCTACGGTGTTGCCGACGTGGCCGCTGGCATCCGTTTCTTTGACGATATCGGGCTGGAAAAAGTCGAGGAGGGGTCCCAGAGGGCGAGTTTTCGCACTCCGGTGAATCAATTTATCCACGTGCGCGACATCGGCGATGCCTCGTTACCCAAATCGCCTGAATCCGGTTCCACCATGCGCGAAATCGTCTGGGGCGTGGATTCGCAGGCGAGCCTGGATGCGCTGGGTGCCGAACTGTCGCGTGACCGCGAGGTCAGCGCCACCCCGGATGGCACATTGCACACTCGCGATGAAACCGGTTTTGCGATTGCTTTTGCGGTATCGAAACCGATCGAGGCAAAAGTGGAACCCCACGCGCAAAACAGTTTTGGCGCAACCGGACGTCTCAACCGCCGCTTCCAGAAGATACCCAAGCCGCATCCCCTGCGCCTTGCCCATGCGGTTTTTCTCATCCGTCCCGAGGGTGGCGACAAGGCCTGCGATTTTTACCTTAATCGTGTTGGTCTCAAACTTACCGACGCCGCGGGCCATCTGGGCAAGTTCATGCGTGTGCCCGGAATCGCCGACCATCATTCGCTTTTGCTGATGTGGATACGCAAGATTCCCGTCAAGTTCGACCACATCGCCTTCGAGATGCGCGGTTTCGACGACGTCATGTCCACCGGACCCTACATGGAGGAGCGCGGATGGAAGCCGACCTGGGGCCCGGGTCGGCAGCCTCTGGGATGCCACATGTTCTGGCATTTCGACAACCCCTGCGGTGGGGAGGTCGAGTTCTTTACGGACATGGACCGGTTCGACGACACTTGGGAACCGGTGACCTGGCAGGGCTCCCCGGGTTCACCCTGGACCCTGGATGACCAGATACCGAAAATGGAAAACCAGGCAAGAGTCCCGGCAAAACCCTGACTTATGACCTGCCCATGAAAGCATTCTCATGAAGCCTGAATTCACTAGACTCTTTCTTCTGTCAATACTCTTTGTCGCCCAGACTGTGGCGCACGCGCAAACCTGGCCTTCAAAGCCGGTGCGGATCATTGTCTCGTTCACGCCGGGTGCCTCGATAGATCTTGCGGCCCGTGCCGTCGGTCAGCGGCTTGCCGACTCCCTGAATCAGCCCTTTGTGGTCGAAAACCGTCCGGGCGGAAACACCATCGTTTCGGCCGAACTGGCGGCCAAGGCGCCGCCCGACGGATATACGCTGTTCATGGCGTTGGATACGACGATGACCCTCGTGCCCGCGATTTACGACAAGGTCCCTTACGATCCCGTGAAAGATTTCGCCCCGGTTGGTCAGATTAACCGCGGCGCCTACATCATCGTGGCTCCCGCCAAGGCGCCCTACCGGAATCTTGCGGACATGATCGCCTATGCGAAATCCAATCCTGGAAAAATGAACGTAGGCGCCTCTACGGCATTTACCCAGCTGCTTACCGTGATGCTGCGTTCGGCCGCCGGTGTGGACATCACCTATGTGCCCTACAAAGGCGGGCCGCCCATGATCCAGGCCCTGCTGTCCGGAGAACTGGATGGCACGGTGGATGGCATTCCGCTGTATGTCGGCCTGGTGAAGGCCGGCAAGGTCATCCCGATCGTCACGACCGGGCCGACCCGTGCGGTGCAGTTTTCCGATGTGCCGACAATACGCGAGGCGGGATACCCGCAGCTTGAGGCGCCCAGCTGGACCGCGTGGTTTGCGCCGGCCGGCACGCCCGATCCGATAGTCCGGCGGTTGAACGGCGAACTTGCGAAGATCTTGAATAACGCGGAATTCAAGCAGAAGACCCTTGAGGGCGGGCAGAACCCGCTGGTGCATGCATCTCCCGAGGAAGTCGGCGAGCAGGTGAAGCAAGGTCTCGCGAAGTGGGGGCCTCTGGTAAAGGCCTCTGGTATCAAGCTTGATTGATGTTGGCGGCTAGCGGATCCTGCGTCTGGTGCCGGTGGTCGTGTTTTCCAGGGAGGATTCGCGTATCAGCACATCGGCGGGAATGTCCAGGCTTGCGCTAATCGCGCGAATCATCGCAACAGTCAACGCGCGCTTTCCCGCGAGAACTTCGGAAACCCGGTTCTTGCCGCCCAAGGCCTGAACAAGATCCTTTTGTTTCAGGCCGCGCTCCCGCATGCGAAGCTGAATGGCAGCAACGGGGTCCGCACAGGATTTTGCGATGCGCGCGTGCTCGTAGTCGAGCATGAGCTTCTTCAGCAGTTCGAGGTTGTCGGCCGCCACGGTGCCGCGAGAGGGTTTTGCTTTCGCCAGGCGCCCCGCCTCATGGCGGGCCTCCAGATAATGTGCGACGGTTTTGAGAATGCGCGGGGTCACAATTAGCTGCCGTATGTGGCGCGGAGGGGCATTGCTCCCCCCCGGATGTCGGAAATTACAGAGCTTTTTCCGGAATCAGCAGATCTGCGCACGCCTGTGCGACACCCTGTGTCGGTTCCTTCGCTCCGGGCATGGTGGCGAAACCGGACTTCGTAATCAGATCGCCACGGGAATAGCGTTCTGTCTTCTGCAATGCTGCAAGTCGCGTATCGTAATCCTTGCCGCCGCTCTTGAATTCCGCGCTGCAAACGGTGGCGTAGGCTGCTACAACGGCGCTGTCGGCACCCCGTTTGACAAGCGTTTCAGCGGCGCCTGCGGTCTTCCAGCCCATCGCGTCGAAGCCCGTCCAGACGATGATGATGGCACCGGCAACTGCGCCCAATACGAACGGGAGTTGATCCTTGTGTATGACTGGTAATGCCATGTTCTATCCCTTTTAAGTGAGGGAAAATCCCTCGGTGCCGCAGGTTACGCCTATAGATGGGCTGGGTCCAAGCGATACATGTGAAGGATTACAAACTGTAACGATTTGCAGTGCGCGGCCGGATTCGAGACTCTCGGGCCACTTCCTGCGTATTTCGGCTCAAATTCATGGACGGCCGGCGGACATTCTTGTAGCCTCACCGTCCATTGAGGGGGCCGGGGATGAAATTGAGTCCCGGTCCGAACGGCGGCGTCCCTTTTGAGCCCCGGCCGGTTGATTTTTCCATTCCAAGGAGAGGGAAATGCAAAGCATCAGGACTTCGAAATCCGTCAGTGAGAGAGCTTCGCGAAAGCTTTCCGTTGGACTGTCTCTTGGAATGGCTCTATCCCCGCTTGCAGCCGGAGAGGCCTGGGGCCAGGCATGGCCGCAGAAGCAGATCAGGGTGATCATCGGATTTGCCGCCGGTGGCACCCCCGATTTTGCGATTCGTATCGTTGCGCCGAAATTGACGGAAAGCCTTGGTCAGCCGGTTATCGTCGAAAATCGCCCCGGCGCGGGCGCCTCAACCGCGATGGAGGTTGCCGCACGCGCGCCCGCCGACGGTTACACGCTTGCCGTAGGAACGCTCGGATCCCTGCTGTTTGCAAAGGCGCTTTTTCCCAAGGCGGCGTTTGACCCGGTGACATCGTTTGATCCCATCAGCTTCATCGCGAAAACCAATTTCATTGCAGCTGCGCAGTCCAGCCTGCCGATCAAGAATCTGAAAGACCTGATTGCGCTGGCCAAAGCCCAGCCGGGCAAATTGAGCTACGGTTCCTCCACGCCTGGAAGCCCGCCGCACATCCTCGCTGAAATGTTCAAGGCGCTGGCAGGCGTGAATATCCTTAGCGTGACCTATAAAGGATCAGCCGATGCGGGAACGGCATTTCTTTCAGGGACCGTCGACATGATATTCGACGCCTATCCGACGATCGGTCCGCTCGTCACTTCGGGCAAGGGCATTGCGTTGGTGGTCACGGGATCCACTCGCAAGAAGGAATTGCCGGATGTGCCCACCGCTGTTGAAGCGGGCATGCCGGACTACGCCGTTGAATCCTGGATCGGCCTTGTCTCGGTGGCGGGCACGCCTGAGCCTGTATTGCGCAGGCTGAACGCCGAAGTGGTGAAGATCATGGCGACGAAGGAGGCGCAGGACGGCATGGTGAAAATCGGTCTGGAACCGGCCAGCAACAGCATCGAACAATTCCGGGCGGTCGTGAAATCCGACTGGCCCAAGTGGAGCGCGGCCATCAAGGCGGCCGGCGTGACATCGCAATAATTTCCGGTCGCGTCCTGGAGGGCGCGGCATTCGGGATGACGACACTGCGGTGGCTCATCGTTGAGCGGTTTGTGCCTGCTGTTCATTCCTGATAACTTCCGGCGTACAAGGCGCCGCATTCTTTCAGCGGCCGCCAATCAGGAGAATTGCATGTTTCGTATTGCCCGCTGCCTTCCCCGGGGAATCGGCTTTTTTGTTGGATTTTGTTTTGCCGCATCTGCGTTTTCGCAGGCCTATCCCACCAAGCCGGTTCGCGCCATCATGACCATTGCGGGTGGCGCCGATGTTGTCGCACGCCTCGTTGCGCAGGGCCTCACCGAATCCATGGGGCAGCCCTTTGTCGTCGATGCACAGGCGGGCGCGGGTGGCGCGGTGGGGGCCGACATGGTGGCACGCGCCCCAGGGGACGGTTACACGATCATGCTGGCGGCTGCGGCCAATATTGTGGGACGGCAGTATCTCGTGAAAAACCAGACTTACGATGCGGTCAAGAGTTTCTCCCCGATCGCCAAGATTGCCGATACGGTGCTGGTCATCATCACGCCGGCCAACTCCCCCTTCAATTCCATGAAGGATGTTGTCGAATACGCCAAAAAGAATCCCAACAAGATTTCCTATGGCACCTCGGGGATAGGCACCAATCATCATCTGTCCGCAGAGGTGATACGACTGATGACGGGCATCGACTGGGTCCATGTGCCCTACAAGGGCGGTCCGCCGGTGGTCACCGACACCATGACCGGACAGATCCAGGTGGGATTTTCCATTCTTGCCACGGTCAGCCCGTTTCTGAAATCGGGAAAACTCAAGATAATTGCCGTTAATAACGCCAGTCGGTATCCCCTGATTCCGGAGATTTCCACCGTCGCCGAACAGCTTCCCGGCTATGAAGTGCCGCCGGGCTGGATGGGCTACCTGGGACCTGCCGGGATGCCCGCGCCGCTGGTCCATCGCCTGAACAGCGAAATCGTGAGGATCATGAATTCCGCCGACGTCAAGAGCAAGGCGGCGAACATCGGGTTTGTGTCGAGCACCAGCAGTGCGGAAGAATTCGCAGCGTTGATCAAGAGCAATCTCGCGGCAATGGGCAAGCTGGTAAAGGCGGCTGGCATAGAGCCGGAGTGAGGGCCGTTAATGCCATTGTGATGGCCCGGTTTCCGGGGGCATGGTGGTGAGGCCTGATCGCAGAAACGTCTTCATACTTGCCGCCTGCCAGATGTTGTTTGGCACGGCGAGATCCTTGTTGATTGCCACCGCGCCTGTGGTCGCCTATGGGCTGGCGGAGGAAAAGGGCCTGGCCACCCTGCCCACTTCCCTGGTCGTGGTTGGAACCGCGCTGGCCAGTATTCCGGCTGCGTTCGCCATGCGTCGACTGGGCCGCCGCTGGGGTTTCGTTCTGGGCGCCCTGTGCGGCGCGGCGGGCGGCGGAATGTGCGCATACGCCGTCTTCCAGGCGGATCTCTGGCTGTTCTCCTTTGGCGCATTCCTGTTTGGATTGTTTGCCGGATTCGCGCAACTGTTCCGCTTTGCTGCTACGGATGCGGCCGCACCGGAATACCGCAGCCGCGCAATTTCGCTGGTCCTCGCGGGCGGCGTGGTGGCCGCTTTTGCCGGGCCGGAGACGGCCAAGATCGGCAAGAATCTAATCGCCTCGACGCAGTTTGCCGGCGGCTATTTCCTGTTGGTTGCGATCTGCCTGCTCTCCGCGGTTGTACTGATGGCGCTGAATATTCCCCGGCAAACCCGCGCCGAACGTGAAGGGCCGCGCCGGTCGTTGAAGGAGATCGTCATGCAACCGGTATTCATCGCCGCAACCGTGGCGGCGATGATGGCGCAGGGCGTAATGACCCTGCTCATGACCGCCACGCCCATTGCCATGCTGCATGAACATCACGAATTCGACGACACCGCACTGGTCATCGAATGGCATATCTTTGCCATGTTTGCGCCCGGCTTTTTTGCCGGGCAGCTGGTGGACCGTTTTGGCGAAATTCGCATGATTCACGCCGGCATTGCCTTGCAGTTGATTTGCGTCGCGGTCGCCCTTTCCGGTCATGGAGTCATGGAATTCTGGGTTGCAAACGTTCTCCTCGGCCTGGGATGGTGTCTTTCGTTCACCGCCGCAACCTCGCTCACCACCTACGCCTATACACCGGCGGAGCGCGACCATACCCAGGGGGCGACCAATTTCATTGCTTCCACCTTTGTTGCCCTTCTTTCCCTGTCCTCGGGGGCGCTGGTGCATTATCTGGGGTGGATGTGGGTCAACCTGATCGCCGTTCCACTGTTGATGGCGGCCAGTATTGTCACCTTTTGGTATTCCGGAAAGCCGCAGCCGGTGGCTTTGGCATGAATAATGACTGACGGAATCCCCGCTATCGAGTAATCTCTCGCCCCCGGGGCCAGTCCGATGGCGCCGGGAAAACTCCCGCGGACAGTGAGATAATTAGCTTATGGACGAAACTCAACCAACAAACCAAGCGGCTGCTCAGCCCAGCCAACCCGCCAACCCGCGACGCCGCATGCAGGAGTTGCTGGCCATTCCTGATGGCCAGCGTTCCGATGAGCAGTGGGACGAGTTGAATGAACTTGAAATCATGCTCGCCTCTGGAAACCGGGAAAGGCCGTTGGGTCAGGGGCCGAGTCAGGGTCAGGGGCAAAGCGCGCGACCGCCCGGTAACCAGCCCGGCGGACAGCCCAGAGCCGGTGGAGGGGGCGGTGGCGGTGGCGACAATGCCCGTCGTCCTGGAAAGAAATTCCGGCACCGTTCACCGCGCCGCGGTCCTCCCGGAACACCGGGTACGCCGGGCGCCGCCTGAGAAATCAGGAAGGCAGGGAGCCAGGGTCGGCCCTCTGGTTGCGTCCTCAAACCTTGATCCTTGATCCCGGAAGCGAAGTCAGGTGACCATCGGCTGGTTTCCGGGCCACATGGCGACGGCCAGGAAGAAGGCCGCCGAAACCATGGCGATGATCGATGTGGTCATCGAGGTTCTTGATGCCCGGATTCCCGGCGCCAGCACCAATCCCATGATCGCCGAATTGCGCAGGCACCGGCAGCGTCCCAGCCTGAAGATACTCAACAAGGCCGACGCCGCGGATCCCGCGGTGACGGCGACCTGGCTGCGCGAATTCGGCGGGGAAGTCGACGTCAAGGCGATTGCCGTCTCCTGCAAACGGCCTGCCGACGTTGCGAAGATTCCTGCACAGGCGGCGTCTCTGGCGCCGCACAGAAACCGGTCCGACAAGCCGGTGCGCCTGATGATCATGGGCATACCCAATGTGGGCAAGTCGACGCTGATCAACGCATTGCTCAAGCGCCGCGTCGCGAAGACCGGCGATCAGCCTGCGGTCACCAAGCAGCAGAGCCGCCACCAGTTAAGCCCCCGCATGGAGCTCATCGATACGCCGGGCCTGATGTGGCCGAAAATCGCCTATCCGGCCGACGGATTAATGCTGGCCGCGAGCCATGCCATCGGCGAGAACGCCTATATTGATGAAGAGGTTGCGGCATTCCTGGCGCAAACGCTGATCGAGCGCTATCCGGGGCTGATTGTCGCGCGTTATGGATGCAAGCCCGAGGGGCTGGATGGACCGGGATTGATCGAGGCTATCGTCGCCAGGCGCGGATTGCGTGGCGGTTCCGAATATCAGAAGGCGGCCCTGATTCTGTTGAATGACTATCGCAGCGGCGCCCTGGGCAGGGTCAGCCTCGAGTCGCCGCAGAGCCGTGAGGCAATGATTGCGGCGCCGGGCGAACCCGTCGTCGTCGAGGTGGAAGCGGACGAATGAAGCGGCCGTTACCGGCCGCTTCAGGATCTACCGCTCTCGCAGACTTCTAGTTCTGCCAGGGCCTGCGGTCCGCGGAAAACTCCCGCGCGGGCCGCTTGCCGAATCCGACTTTGGGCTTGTCCGGGTTGCTGAACTTGCGCGGCGCGCCGGGGGCTGCGTTGTAAGGGGGGCGCTTATCGTTGGATCTCGGGGCACCGGAGCGTGCACCCTTGGGCGCTGCATAACGTGGCGTCGCCTTGAGCTTGGGCTCCATACCGGCAATCACGCCCACTTCGATTTGCTGCGTGGTATAGCGCTCGATGTCGCGCACCAGGCGTCCCTCGTCATGGCTTGCAAAACTGATGGCGATGCCTTCGCGGCCGGCACGTCCCGTGCGGCCGATGCGGTGGACATAGTCCTCGGCCTGGCGCGGGAGATCAAAATTGATGACGTGGCTGATGCCCGAAACATCCAGACCGCGCGCGGCGACATCGGTGGCCACCAGGATCTTGATCCGGCCCTGGCGCATGGACTGGAGCGTGCGGTTGCGCGCGCTCTGGTTCATGTCGCCGTGCAGCGCCTGGGCTGAGAATCCTTCGATGCGCAACGCTGTTGAAATTTCGTCCGCGGCGCGCTTTGTGGATGTGAACACCAGGGCCTGCTGGACGGCGGCGTCGCGCAGCAGATTATCGAGAAGGCGCGACTTGTGACTTTTGCTGTCCGTATACATCAGCTTCTGGGTGATTTTCGGCTGTTCGGCGCGGCTGGGGGCGATCTGGATGCGTTTTGCATCGCGCGTCACACGCTGCGCGAGGTTGCCGACAATGCCTTCCAGCGTGGCCGAGAAGAGCAGGGTCTGGCGGGTGTCCGGAGTGCCCTTGATGATGGTCTCGATGTCCTCGATGAAGCCCATGTCCAGCATGCGATCGGCCTCGTCGAGCACCAGCATTTCGATTTTCGACAGGTCGATGCTGCGGCGGTTAAGGTGATCGAGCAGGCGACCGGGTGTTGCGACCACGACGTCCACACCGACGCGCAGCAGGCGTGTTTCCAGATGCATGGGCGTGCCGCCCACGATGCTGATGTAGCGCAGCTGGCGCAGGAATTTTCCATAGGTGTCCGCGGCACGCGTGACCTGTGCTGCCAGTTCGCGTGTTGGCGTTAGCACGAGCACGCGGGGTTGGCGGGCGCTCGCACCCGAGGCCAGCTTGTGCAGGCAGGGCAGCATGAAAGAAGCGGTTTTGCCGCTGCCCGTCTGCGACGAAACCAGCAGATCGCCGCCTGCAAGGGCTGCAGGAATGGATTGCTCCTGCACCGGCGTGGGTTGGGTATATCCCGCGGCTTCAACAGCCTTTAGTACCTGCGGATTGAGACCGAGTTCACTGAAATTCATTGCAAATCCTTTTCGATGGCGGCAAGCCGCCACTGTGATGCCGCGACGTCAAAGCCATGCGAACGCCAAAGCGGCGGCGAAAGGCTAAGCACATTGAGGCGGGTGATTCGCGTGGTCCGGTTCGAAGGGTCAAGAATTGACGGGTCGAATCAGGCCGTGAGCAAATCTGCTAGTCACCGGCGCCAACCAATTAATGCTGCCAACGCCGATCGAAAAAGGAGAGGCCAGGGGAGGTCAGATACGATGATTCTGTACCTTGCAAATCAAGCAGTTACCCGATCGGGCGATACTTGCTGCAATGCACAAATGGAATTATACGCGAAAGCGCCCGCTTGTCGAATGTAATTTCCGCCGTGTCTTTTGGGATAAACGCAAACAACAGAAAATCGCGACCGGCGCGCGTGCAGTGTTCAACTGTTGCTTCGTGAATGCAGCGTGTTTGCCTTTCCGGCCGCGCAAAGGAATTTCGGTGGAAATGCTAAAGTCCACGCTGTTCCGTCGCGCGTTCGCGCACTTCAAACCAAAAATCAGGAGCTACAAATGGCCAAGGCATACTGGATTGCAGTCTATCGTTCCATCAAGAACCCCGACGCGCTGGTGGAGTACGCCAAGCTTGCGGGTCCTGCGATACAGGCCGGAGGCGGGAAATTCCTGGTGCGTGGCAATCCTTCCAAGGTCTACGAGGCCGGCCTCATGCAGCGCACCGTGGTCATTGAATTCGACTCGGTCGACCAGGCCGTGGGCGCGCATGACAGCCCCGGCTACCAGGCCGCCCTGAAGGCTCTGGGGGACGCAGCCGAGCGCGATTTGCGGATTGTGGAGGGTGTCTGAGCTGATCCAGGCATTCACCGTAACGAATACACACCCAATCGGAATTCCATGTCACAACTCAATCTGTCCATTGCGACCACGGACTACGACCATTTCCGTGATCTGCGCATGGGGTTGGTCAAGCCTGAAGGCATCAACCTCAATTACATGACTCTGGGCCATCACGAATGTTTTGCCCGGTTCACCGCCAACCGCGAGTTTGATCTGTCGGAATTGTCGTTTGCCAAATTCACCGCCCAGGTCACCCGGAAGGACAGCGACATCATCGGACTTCCTATCATCTGCTCGCGCCTGTTCCGGTTCAGTTCCTTCTACGTCAACAAGAAAAGCAGGATCAAAAGCATCAAGGATCTGAAGGGCAAGAAGGTCGGATCGCCCGAGTGGGCGCATTCGGCCGCGGTCTACATGCGCGGCTGGATGCACAACGACATGGGTGTGAAACTCACCGACGTGCATTGGTATCAGGCGGGTGCGAATGCGGCGGGCCGCGAGGAAAAGGTCGAACTCAATCTCCCCAAAGGCCTCAAGCTCACCCGCGTTGCGGACAAGTCCCTGAGCGAAATGCTGGCCTCGGGGGAAATCGACTGCGCGATCATCGCGCGGCCACCCGATTGCTTTCTGCAGGGCCATCCGGACGTGGTGCGCCTGTTTCCGGATTACCTGGAAATGGAAGAAGAATATTTCGCAAAGACGAAGGTGTGGCCGATCATGCACATCATCGCAATGAAAAGATCCATTGTTGAAGAGCATCCCTGGGTGCCCCGCAACCTCTATAACGCCTTCCAGGAATCGAAGCGGCGGAGCATCGAACGCCTGCTGGATCCCGCGGTCTCAAGATATCCACTGGCCTGGATGCCGACCTATGCAAGGAAGATGCGCGACCTGTTCGGCGGTGATCCCTTTCCCTATGGCATCGAGGAGAACCGCGCGACCTGGGAGCAGATGGCCAAATACACCTTCCAGCAGGGCATTGCGCATCGTGAATTCAAGCCAGAGGAAATTTTCCCCAAGGGCATGATGACCAAAGTGGTGATATAGACCATGAACCAGAAGATACCCACAACCGGCGGCCCGGTCGCCGCAAGCGTGCTGGAAGACCTTGCCGCGGCGAGTCGCATCCTCGCGGCGCAGAATGTGGTCGATGCCTTCGGCCACGTGTCGTTGCGACACCCGTCGGCGCCCGACCGCTACCTGATGGCCAAATCAATCTCCCCGGCGCGCGTCACACCCGAGGACATCATCGAATACGACCTGGACAGCAATCCGGTCAATGCCAACGGGCGCGGCAGTTTTCTCGAGCGCTTCATCCATGGCGAGATATTCAAGGCGCGACCGGATGTGATGTCGGTGGTCCACAGCCATTCGCCTTCGGTGGTTCCCTTCGGCCTGGTGGGCGTACCCATGCAGGCCATGTTTCACAACGCCGGCTTCATTGCGGCCGGCGTCCCGGTGTTTGACATCGCGGAGAAATTCGGTGCCACCGACATGCTGGTGGGCACCATCGAAAAAGGCGAGGCGCTGATCGAGGTTATGGGCAACTACAACATCGTGCTCATGCGCGGGCACGGCAGCGTGGCGTGCGGGCCGACACTGCAGACCGCGGTGTTTCGCGCCGTCTATACCGAGGTCAATGCGCGTATTCAGCACTACACCGTGGCTCTGGGCGGAGGAATGCCGATGGCGGCACTCGATGCGGAAGAGGGCCGGTTGGCTGACGAGGTCAATCAGGGCGCAGGCATGCGCGCCTGGGATCTGTGGCGCAGTCAGGTTAAGTGGTAATCGTATAACTCATTGAATTTATTAAAAAAATAGGTAATTGACGATGGCGTACGATTTTTCCTGGGCCAACCCCGTCACGACGCGATCGATGGTGATGCTGGAAATCGCGGCAGGCCTTGTGTCGGGCGACGATGTCGGTGTGCGACAGGCCAAGGTGCTGCTGCGCGAGCAGGGTAAGAAGGACTGGGTGCTGTCGCTGTATGGCTCGGGCACCATGGAGAGCATCGATGCCGTCATGAACCATGAAGCCGATGTCGCCATTGCCAATCCCTCGGCGGCGCTGATGCTCGCGCACCGCGGCCACGCTCCCTACGCGAAACCCCTGCCGGTGCGCACCATCGCCGTCATCCCTTCGCTGGACCAGATGGTGTTCGCGGTAAAAAGCGACACCGGCATCAGGACCTTCGAGGAAATCGCCGCAAAGAAGCCTTCCCTGCGAGTCGGTCTTCGCGGCGACCCGAGGCATGGTCTCAATACCATCATGGACCACATCACGGCGGCGGCCGGGTTCAGTCTGAACGACTTCCAGGCCTGGGGTGGCGAGGCGCGACACTTCGGCCCGTTGCCCTGGCCGGGCGGCGAAAAATTCCAGGCGCTTGAACGCGGTGAAATCAATGCCATCTTCGACGAAGCATCGGATATCTGGATCGAGGATGCGTTGAACGCGGGCATGACCATTCTTCCATTGGCGGAATCCACGGTCGTGAAGCTGGAAGCCATGGGTTACCGCCGCGGCATCATTCGCCGGGAGTTGTTTCCGAGGCTTTCCGCAGATGTGCTCAGCATCGACTTCAGCGGCTGGCCGATCTTCGTGCATGCGGACCTGCCTGACGAGCGCGTCACCCAGATATGCGCGGCGCTCGATGAACGAAAACAACATATCCCGTGGCAGGGCGACGGACCTCTACCCGTCGAAATCATGTGCCGTGATGCGCCCGAGACGCCGCTTGATGTACCGCTGCACCCTGCTGCGGAAAAATTCTGGCGGGAACGCGGCTACCTGAAATAGGGAAAAGGAGCCTGGCCCCTTCTGGGATTGTCCTAAAACGGTCCGGGGCTTGCCTTCATTCCGAGTGTTTTGAACACCAGCGCCGCGCTGGCTTTTTCGCGCCTGAGAAACTCGGTGAACTCCTGGGGCGAATCGCCCACGCCTTCCATGCCCTGCGCGGCGAGAAAATCCTGCACCTTCGCGGTCCTGACGGCCTTCGTGAATTCGCGGTGGACGGAATCAACGATCACCTGCGGCGTACGCGCGGGCATGAATACGCCGAACCAGGTATCGCCCAGTCCGGAATCAGGTACGTCTTCGGCCAGGCTCGGTATGTTCGGGTAATTTTTCGCACGGCGCGATGCCGTGACCGCAAGGGGAACCGCCTTGCCCGACTTGATCTGCGGCATCGCAAACCCGAGTCCGATGAACGTCACATGGGTTTCCCCGGCCAGCATCGCAGGCCATGCCTGGCCGCCGCCTTTGTAGGGGATGCCCGTGATGTCGGTGCCGGTGTGGTGGCGGATCCAGTTCATGTAGATCTCGGGGATGGTCGCGGTGCCCCAGGTACCCCAGTTGATCCTGCCCGGATTTGCTTTTGCATAGGCGATCAATTCCTTGATCGTCTTGAACGGCGCATCGGGACGAGCGGCCAGCAATCCCGGAGCGAGTCCGAGATTGGTGACCGGAATGAAATCCCGGTCCGGGTCATAGGGCAGGTTGGTGAACAGCAGGGGGTTGTAGATAAGGCTGTCGGGGACGGCGGTGCATACCGTATTGCCATCCGGTGCCGACTTTGCGCAAGCGGACATGCCGATGGTGGTGCTGGCCCCGGCGCGGTCTTCAACGACGAAAGACTGTCCCGTGGATTCGGCCACCTGCTGCGTCACTGCCCGCAGATAGGTGTCAAGCAGGGAACCTGCCGTTGCCGGGAAGATGACCCGAACCGGTTTGCCGGCGGGCCATTGGGCCATCGCCGGCGCGCAGAACGCAAGGGCCAGTAAAAACAGTGGCAACCGGGATTGTCCCTTGGAGGGGGGCTGTACTGGGTGAGGCATGAGCGTTTCCGTGATCACGAATTGAAGGCAGCGAAATCTACCATGCAAACCCGGGCCGCAAACCGGCGCCTTGTGCAAGAATCACGCCTTCATCGAAGGAGCGTGGCCATGTCAGAAGACATTATCAAACAGCAAATTGTCGATTGCGTTCGCATGCTGGAGCAGGCCGACATCATTGATTACAACGGCCATGTGAGTGCGCGCGTCGGCGATAACCGCGTGCTGATCAACATCGGGTCCTGCCAGCGAAGCGCATTGACCGTGGATGACATCTGCGCCATCGATCTTGAGGGCAAGATGATTGAAGGCAGGGCCAATCCGCCGCTGGAATGCCACCTGCATTGCGGCATCTACCGGTCGCGGCCTGATGTGAAGGCCGTGGTTCATGCGCATTCCAAATGGACCACCTTCCTGACCATGGTGGGCGCGAAATATCTTCCGGTCTACGCGCAAGGGTCTCTCCTCTACCCAGTGCCGGTGCTTGATTCACCGGATTCCATCAACACACGGGCGATGGCCGACAGGCTCGCCGCCACGCTGGGTGACCGTCCTGCGGCGCTGATGAAGTCTCACGGCGCGGCCATTGTCGGCAAGGATATCGTCGAGGCGTTTGTGCTGGCCAATTACCTGGAAGAAAACGCCTATCGCCAGTACATGGCCATGCAGATCGGCAAGCCCTATGAATTTGATGCACGTGAGCTGGCGCTGTGTCGCGAAAAGCTCTGGAACGGCGGATTGTTCCAGCGCACCTGGGATCATTTCAGCGCAAAGCTGAAGTAATCACCACGCAAGGCGCGGCTTGCAGTAAGCTTTATTCACGGTGAGTGTTGAGACAAGGAGTGGGATATGGACCAGGTGGAACGCAGTCCCGGAAAAGAGGCATCCTCCAGTGATCTGGCTCGCAGGATGGAAATCCAGGTGGGCCGCCATGTGAACAAGATTCCCGATTGGGATGCGTTCCCCGCAAGCCGCGGCTATCCTGAACTGTCGCGATCGCAGATCCGGTATATCGGCGCCGGCGGGTCGCCCAAGGTCGATGATCCCGGCACGCTCGCGCCACAGCATTTCACGCTCAGCATGGTTCACCAGCCTGTTGGCAACTATGGCGCGGTTCATTCGCATGAGGTGGACGAATCCTTTCTGGTGCTGGAGGGTGTGCTCACGGCCGGCTGGGAATGGGACGGCGAGGTGATACTCGCGCGCCTGGGTCCCAGGGACATGATCCTGCATGCCAGTGGTCGCCCCCACGGTTTTCGCAATGACGGCAACGATCCGGTGCTGATGTCGATCATGGTCGGAAAGGGCAAGCCCCAGCCGCCCGCCTATGCCTATCACCCGAGCACGCATGACCCGGAGTTGTCCCGCAATTTCGGCGCGAAGGCGGGTCACAGCGAGATGCTTTCATTTGACAGCACGGATCCCCGGCATCGCGAAATGGCGCGCCACATCGTTCGATTCAGCCAGCAGGTCCCGCGCTGGCATGCGGCCGGTTTCGCGAGCATCCCCTATATCGGCGACGGCGGTGCGCCGCCGCGCACTTTTTCGAAAGACATGATCTTCCTGCCGCGGGGCGCGGGCGTGGGCGCCTACGAGCGCCCTGTCGAAGAGGCCTATCTTGTTCTTGACGGATGCGTTTCGGTGGGGTGGGAAGAAAAGGGAGAGACCTCCTGGAAGCGCCTGGGGCCGCGCGACCTGATCCTCAACCCGGCGGGGCAGGCTCGCCGGTTCAGGAACGACGGGTTGACGGATGCGCAGTTCATGATGGTGACCGGCAGCCCGGACAACAGCGGCGTGGATTTTCGGGCGGCGTGATCGGCCGGCCAAACCGGGTAACCCAATCATCGTTCCAGATTGCAAACAGATTAACGGGAGTTTCATGGCTGCTGTACGAGGTGTAATAAAGATGCGCAATGTTTTCGTTTTGATGGCCGCGCTGTTTTTCGCAGGCCATGTGTCGGCCCAGAGCGCGCCTGATGCCTGGCCGAACCGGCCGATTTCTCTTGTGGTGACGGTCGCGCCGGGAACCGTGGCCGACATCGTTGCCAGAACCATCGCGCCCAAATTATCCGAGCGACTCAAGCAGCCGGTGGTGGTGGAGAACAAGGTGGGCGCGAGCGGCGTGATCGGTGCCGATGCCGTGGCCAAGTCGGCGCCCAACGGGTACACACTGATGCTCATGGTCAATTCCCTGACCATGGTCCCCTCCCTCTACAAGAGCATGCCCTATGACACGGTTGCGGATTTCGCACCGGTGTCGCGCATTGCCACCTCGGGATTTTCGTTCGTGGTGAACCTGTCGGCGATGCCGGTCAGGGATCTCAACGAATTTCTCGTCATGGTCAGGGCGAATCCGGGAAAATTCGCCTATGCATCGCCCGGCAAGGGCACGGCCCATCATCTGGCCATGGAACTCATCAAGCAGCGACTGAATCTGGACTTGTTGCACGTGCCGCACAAGGACATGGGTTCGGCGCTGGGCAGCGTGATGGGAGGGCACGTGGCGATGATGTTCGCGCCTACGGGCTCGGTGCTTCCGCAGACCAAGACGGGCGCGCTGCGAATTCTTGCCGTGACGGGTTCCAAACGCTCGCCGATCGCGCCCAATGTGCCGACATACACAGAACTGGGCCACAAATTCCTCGACGACGTGGACGGCTACTGGGGCATCATGGCGCCGGCAAAAACGCCACAGGCCATACTTTCCAGGCTGCATGGCGAACTGGTCGGGATCATGGCATTGCCCGACGTGAAGGAAAAGCTGGTCACGCAGGATGTGATTGCGGTCAGTAGCACGCCCGAAGAATTCGGCAATCAGGTCAAGTCCGATCTGCAGCGATGGGCCAAACTCATCAGCGACGCCAAGATCACGACAGACTGATTTCTTCGGGAAGCGACGGCCCGCTTGCGCGGCTGTCGATTGTCTAGCCGCAGTCTGGTTGGATGAATTATTCCATCAACTGATCACGGGCAGCAGCAAGTAGCATTCGCGGCCATTGCCCGTGTGCAGGGTATAGGTTCCCGCAAAGCGCTCCGGCGGCCGGTCAACGGGATCCTTGTGCAGGGTCAGGCCCGAGCCGCGAAGCGCCCCCTTGGGTGCGCCTTCCGGAATAGGCCGCTCAAAATCCTTGCCGGCAACAATGAGTTCCAGCGTATGTCCGGGCGGCAGCGCCAGGCTCGCAGGCCAGACGGGAACATCGACCTGAACCACCTCTCCGGATTTGGGCATCTGTTCTTCATCGTGCGTATGCACCGGCAGCCATTCGGTGGAAAGTTTTGTGTCGACCTTGCGATGCGATACGCGCAGCCATCCCTGCGAGACGGGTGACTTCGGTTCGATCGCAGTGAGGAAGGTTGCCTCCCGGCCTTGGGCGTCATAAGCCCGCACTGTGACGAACAGGTCGGCGTCTGGCGTGGTCGAGGAGATCCATAAGCGCAGTTTGAGCGGACCGGCGAAGACCATTTCCTTTTCCATCGGTACGGTCCGGAATGCGAGCCCCTCGCCGGTTGCATCGAAGCTCGCGGTTGCCGCTGCTCCAGGCGCATTGGCAACGAGCGCCGTATTCTCCAGATCAAGGTGCAGGCGTGTCCATCGCGTGCCACTCAGGGGCCACTGCGTATCGGGCACCCAGCGGTTGACCTTGTCATCGGGCTGGCGGATCGACACTTCCACACGCGTTTCCTTTTCCCAGCCGTTGTCGATGCCTTTCAGATAGTGGTCAAAGAATTTCAATTGCATCGCGATGTTCTTTGGCAGCATCGGCGTGGTGAAGTAGGGGCCGGATTCGACTTTCAGCCATTTCTCCTTCGATGCAATCTTGTTGAAGGCCTCGATGGTGCCGCGCAGGTGCAGACCCAGACCTCCCCAGTTGGCGACCACGAGCGCAGGGATCTCGATATTTTCGTACTGCGGCATGCGCGACTTGTACCAGTCATCGAGCAGGGGGTGCCTGAGGATGTCACCCACATAGTCGGGCCGGTTGGCATCGCGTTCTTCCTGCGAAAGCGTCACCGGGCCGGTATGGCGCTGTCCTGTGAATATGTCCGTATAGGGGCTGTCAGGGCTGCCGTGCTGATTGACCTTCTGACGTTCCCACCAGCCGCGCGTGAATCCGTCGCAGAAGATGCCGCCGTGCCGGCTGCGGCAGTCGTAGTACTCGGCGGTGCCGTGCCATGGCAGTATGCAGGCGAGATGCGGAGGCTTCTGCCCGGCCACCACCCACTGACCGACCGCATGGTACGAGATGCCCGCCATGCCCACTTTGCCCGTGCACCAGGGTTGTGCCGCGGCCCATTCGACCACGTCGTAACCGTCGCGATATTCCTGCGGTGAATTGGGTTCCTGGACCCCCGGCGTCTTGCCGGTGCCGCGTATGTCGCCGCGCACCACCACATAGCCCTCACGGACCAGGCATTCGACGTCCGGCATTTCGTGCTGGAGGAATTTGCCCGAAGAGTTGGCGAGAATCTCCGGTTGATTTTTTTCGACATGCGCATAGGCCAGCGGAAAATTGTCCTTGAGGTGCACGTCCTTGCCGTACGGGCCGCAGGCCGTGAGCGCGGGGAATTTTCCGGGAGCATCCGGGCGGTAGACATTGGCGACGAGTTTCGCGCCGTCGCGCATGGGGATTTCGACATCCTTGTCGACGACAATTCCGTACCGGGCAGTGCTGCTCTGATTCGCGGCCATTGAGTGGATCCTGTGACGTGTGTGGCGGAAGGAATGGTGATTATCGGCGAATTGGAAAAGCGGGATCAGGTTCAGGTTTTCGGGCGGGAGAGGAGCGTACATGCGTCGCGAGGGCGCCTGCGCTAGACTCGCGCGACGTCAAATGCCAAACAAGGGAGCAATCGACAATGCAACAGCGCACCATGGGAAATTCGGGACTGCAGGTATCCGCAGTCGGACTTGGCGGGAACAATTTTGGTGGAAGGCTCAATGCGGCGGAAACGCGCGCAGTGGTACACAGGGCCCTGGATATGGGCGTGACCTTCTTTGATTCGGCGGATACCTATGGCCGCCGCGGCGGCGGCAAGACCGGCTCCGCGGAAACCGTGCTGGGCGACGCGCTTGGCGCAAGACGCAGGGACATCGTTTTGTCGACCAAATTCGGCCATGCGATGGACGAAGAGGGCAAACTCCAAGGCGCGTCGCGCCGCTACATCATCACCGCGGTCGAGGACAGCCTGAAGCGCTTGAAGACCGACTGGATCGACCTCTACCAGCTGCATGCCGCCGATCCGTTGACCCCGATCGAAGAGACCATGCGCGCGATGGATGATCTGGTGCGTCAGGGCAAGGTGCGCTATATCGGTTGCTCGGGTGTCCAGTCCTGGCAATTCGTCGAAGCGAACTGGACCGCGAAAAGCCTTGGGCTCACGCAATTCATTTCCCAGCAGCACGAATATTCGCTGGTGAACCGCGGCATAGAGGCGGAGATGGTTCCCGCCGCCCGCTCGGTCGGCATTTGCATCCTGCCTTTCTATCCCCTCGCAAGCGGCATGCTCACGGGCAAGTACAAGCCGGGCACGCCGCCGCCGGCAGGATCGCGATTTGCCAATCCGTCGCGCTTCGAGGTGCGCTTCCAGAACGATGCCACGCTCAAGAAAGTGGAAGCCCTGCGCGCCTTTGCGGAAACCCGCGGCCATACGCTGCTGGAACTGGCCATGAGCTGGCTGGTTGCCCAGCCCTTTGTGGGGAGCGTCATTGCGGGCGCGACCACACCGGAGCAGGTGGAGTCCAATGTGAAGGCCGCGACGTGGGCGCTGACCGGGGACGACCTCGCTGCCGTGGACAAGATCACGCTCTGATCCTGCCTGTCCACATCAACGCGATCAGATCGTTTTTTCGACCAGCGCCCGCAGTTCGGCTTTCATCTCCGGATCAATGCCGAACCAGGCCTTCCAGGCCGGGCGCACCTGGTGCATGAGCATGCCAAGCCCATTCACCGTCCTGTTTCCCCGCTGGCGCGCTGCCGCCAGAAACGGCGTCTCCAGCGGGATGTAGATGATGTCCGCGGCGAGCGCGCTGGAGGCCAGTTTGTCGAGTCGGATGTCCAGTGCCGGGTTTCCGACCATGCCCTGGCTGGTGGCATTGACCGCCATTGCCACGCCTTCAAGCAGATCATGCCGCTGTTCCCAGGGGTAGGCCTTGATCGGTCCGCCGAATTCGGTGGCAATGCCCTGCGCCCGCGCGAACGTGCGATTGACCAAGCGGATTTCCCTTGCGCCTTCCTGCGCGAGTCCGTAGCAAACCGCGCGCGATCCGCCACCCGCGCCGATGACCGTGATCGGCCCCGCGTCGGCGCGCCAGCCCGGAATGGCCTGCTTCAGGTTCTGGATGAATCCGTAGCAATCGTTGTTGCTGCCCGCGAGTGTTCCGTCGGGCCGCACCACGACGCAGCTGATGGCGCCGATGCTTTTCGCCACGGCATCGACCTCATCGACAATCGTCATCGCCTGCTGCTTGTGCGGAATGGTGAGATTGCAGCCGGAAAAACCCAGCGGGTGCAGTGCGCGCAACGCCGCCGCGAGACCCTCCGGCCGGATCGCCAGGGGCACGTAGGTGCCGGCGAGCTTGTACTGGTTGAACAAATAGTTGTGCAGCATTGGCGAGCGCGAATGCATGACGGGCCAGCCCATCACGCCGGCCATCAGGAATCTTTCGGGATTTGCCATCAGGTTCTTTCGGCAGGACTACTGCGGTTTCAGGCCGGCCTTGGCAAGCAGCGCCGGCCAGCGCTGTAGTTCCGCCTTGATGAAGGCTTCGACGTCGGGGGGCGAGTAGATCGAGTAGCCGCGCGAGGTCATCTGTTTCTTGAATTCGGGGGTAGCCGCGACATTGGCAATGGCCTGGCGCAGGCGTAAAACAATCGGGCGCGGCGTGGCGGCAGGAGCGAACAATCCGGTCCAGTTCTCCAGAACCATTTCACCAAGCCCGGCTTCCTTTGCGGTCGGGACGTCGGGGAGGATGAAATCGCGCTCGCCGCCCGATGTGGCGATACCGCGCACCTTGCCGGCTTTTACAAACGGCTGGGCTGTCCCGGAAGCGTCAAAAAAAAGGTCGACACGACCCGCCATCATGTCGATGTAGACGGGAGGCGCGTTCTTGTACTGCACCTCCAGCAGGTCGACACCTGCGAGGCTTTTCAGCATCAGCGCAGCGACGGTTTGCCCCGTGCCCTGGCCGGGTGTTCCGATGGTGAGCTTGCCCGGATTGGATTTGGCAAATGCAATGATTTCGGCAAGGTTCTTCGGCCCGAGGTCCGCGCGCGAGGTCAGCGCATAACTGTTGGTGCTTACAAGCTGCAGAGGTACGAGATCCGTTGCCGGGTTATAGGGCAGGTCCTTCACCAGCGCCGTGGCGTGCGCGATGCTGCCGATGCCGCCAACCACCATGGTGTAGCCATCCGGAGCGCTTTTCACAACGAATTGCGTGCCCACCACTGTGCCTGCACCGGGCTTGTTTTCGACGATGACGGACTGGCCAAATTCCTTGGTGAGACCTTCACCCAGCAGCCGGCCGGTGAAGTCATAACCGCCTCCCGGCCCGATGGGCACGATGAGGCTCAGCGGCTTGACCGGAAAACCTTGTGATTGAGCAACGGAAGCGCAGGCCAGCAATACGGTCGCGGTGACGGTCGAACTCAGTTTCATGGGGAAATCCTTTCCGATTTACTGCATGTTGGAAAAGCGTTGCGACCTTACGCTCAGTGGCCGGACAGTGTCAATCATCCGCCTGGATGACGGAGAGGCCTGTCGACATTCAGCGTTGTGCACGCCTCTTTTGCCGTTCCATCCGCGTGGCCTCCGCTTGCGCCCGGTTTGCCTGGTCCAGCACCACCCCATAGTCGGTCAGTGCCGATTCGCGGCTGACATAACCCAGCCGTACGTCGCGCTCCACACTCGCGGGGTCGCGTTCGAGTGGATCACCATAGCCGCCACCTCCGCCGCTGGTGATGTACATGCAATCCCCGGGTGCCAGGGGGATGGTGGTCTTTCGCGCCGATTCGCGCTGCCCGCCGACATGCTCCACTTCGACATCGGGCACAGCGGCGTCCCGGCCGCCGAGGATCCCCCACGGCGCGCAGCCGTTGCGGTCGGAGCTCACATGCGAACTGCAGGGGGCCAGAAACGTCGAAACCTTTTCCACGCCAAGACCGCCGCGAAATTTTCCGGCACCGCCCGAGTCAATGCGCAGGTGCTGCGATTCGATGCGGATCGGATAGAGCGCCTCCTGCATTTCAACCGGTATATCCAGGGTATCGCCGTGCGCCATGGTCTTGTAGGGGCCCGGTCCGTCGTGGCCAAGCGAAGCCCCCCAGCCGCCATGCATGGTGCTGCTGCAGTGAAAGAGCTGTTTTGTGATCGGGCTGATTCCCGAATAGCCGTGAATGCCGAAGTTGCCGTGATGGCCACCCGCCACGTATTCCGGCATGCCGGTCACCAGGCACCTGATGATGGTGTCGACCACGGTGGGGATGGGCGTGCTGTAGCCGCCCATCGGAGCGGAACCCTTCGCGCTGATGAACTTTCCGTCGGGCACCACGATGTGCAGCGGGCGGAAGCTGCCGTCGTTGGCCGGTTCGTCCGGTGCGACCAGGTACTTGAACGCAATGCGGGCTGCGGTTACCGCGCCGCCTTCACGTCCGGAGTTCAGCGGTCCCTTGACCTGGTCGGAGACTTTGGAGAAGTCGACTGTCATTTCGTCACCGTGCACGAGAACCTCGACATTCACCTCGATGCGCCGGTTGACATCGATGCTGTCGCTGTCGAGGAAGGAACTCGCGCTGTACGTGCCGTCGGGAATCCGGCTGATGGCCAGGCGCGCGGCGGCCTCCGATCTTGCCCACATCATTTCGATGGATGCGCGAACCTTGTCGAGGCTGTATTTCTGAACGATGCCAAGGAACATGTCGCGACCGAGCAGGCAGCCGGCCAGTTGCGACTGCACGTCACCCATCAGCATGCGCGGGAAACGCGTGTTCGATTCAATGATGCGATAAACGTCCTTGACGGGCTTGCCGCGCGACCACAGCTTCACACTGCGAAACTGTATGCCTTCCTGGAAGATATCCGTGGATTTGGAGGTGGCGGCCGAGCCCACCACCATGCCGCCGATGTCGATCCAGTGCACGAGAACCGCCATGAAACCAAGCAGTTCCGGCGTATCTCCGCCGGAGAAGATCGGCGTGTACATGGCCACATTGTTCAGGTGTTGCCCGAGGGAGCCGGGGTCATTTGTAAAAATGACGTCACCGGGCTCGATGCCTTCGCGTCCGTGCACTGCAAGCCCGTCGCGCACCGCGACCCCAAGGGCATTGGCGACGAACAGCGGGATGGACCCCTTGCCCTGGCAGATCAGCCGGCCTTCCGGATCGACGATGCCGCAGGCGAAATCCTTGTAGACATAGATGATCGGGCTGAAAGCCGTGCGTGTGATGTTGAGGTCGATCTGGTTGGGAATGGCCAGCAGCGCGTGGCGGATCATTTCCGCGGTGATGGGATTGACCGTCGTGTTCACGGCGGAGCCTGCCGTGGAATGGGCAGCATTGGTCATGATGGCCTCTCCTTTTCAGAGGGCGAAAGCCGGATGCGGATTTCACCCAGCACGCCGATCGAAAAATGATCATCGGGTCCGACCACCGTGGTGGAACCGTATTCTTCGATGATGGCGGGACCGGCAGATTCGAAGCCGGAGGGCAGTGCGTTGCGGCTGTAGACGGGCGTATCGAGTCGCCCCGATCGTTCGGCAAAATACACCGAACGCCTGCGCGGAGTCGCCGGTTGATCCACGGCCGGGCGCAACTGTTCAAGGGGCGGGCGCTGGATGCTGGCGGTTGCCGTGAGTGTCAGGCCGACAATCTCGATGGGCGCACCCGCATCGACATGCCCGAAGCGCTGGCGGTACAGCGACTCGAAGGCGGAGCGGGTTTGTGGAAGGGTGCTCGTCGGGGTAACGCCGGTTTGCACGAAGTGGCGTTGCCCGGCGAATCGCATCTGCGCCTGCCGCAGGAATGTCAGCGGCACCGGGCCAAGTTCTGCCGTCAATGCCTCACTCATGGCTGCTTCCATTTGGTTGAAGGCCTCCGCCATTTCCGTGGCGGCTTCCTCGGTCAAAGGCCGAAGAAAGGTCCGCGTCTCGTCCACGCGCGCATCTGCGAGCAGCATGCCGATCGCGGAAAAAATGCCGGGCTCCGGCGGAATGACGACTTCGGGAATGTTCATCTCCCGTGCAAGTGTCTGCCCATGTAGCGGCCCGCCGCCGCCGAATGCAAACAGCGTGAAATCTCGCGGGTCCAGGCCGCGTTCCGTTGTGATCTGCCGGATCGCACTCGCCATCGTGAGTGTCCCCAGGGCAATGATGCCCTGGGCCATCTCGTCGCGGCCGGCCGCGCCGGCAAATCCAAGCTTTCCGGCAAGCGCTTCAATGGATCCCTTCGCGGCCGGTTCGTCCAGCCGCATTTCTCCACCGAGGAAGGAGGAGGCGCTGATGCGCCCCAGCGCGAGATTGGCGTCGGTGATGGTGGGCTCCGTGCCGCCCAGGCCGTAGCAGACCGGGCCGGGCGTGGATCCCGCGCTGCGCGGGCCAACGGCAACGCGGCCCTGTTCATCCAGGTGCGCAATCGATCCGCCGCCTGCGCCAACTTCGACAATGTCGATCACTGCGTGGCGAACCGGAAAACCGCGTTCTTCGCCGCCGACGAAGTAGGGGGACTTCACCTCGAATTGCCCGTTCTGCACGATGCCGCACTTAGCCGTGGTGCCGCCCATGTCAAAGGCGATGATTTTGTCCAGCCCCAATGCCGTTGCATAGACGCCCGCACCGATGCATCCGCCCACCGGGCCCGATTCGAGCATGGCGCAGGGCTGCTGGCGCGCGCGTTTGAGCGCGACCACGCCACCGTTGGAGGCCATCATGTAAAACGTTTTCGAAAAGCCCTCGCCGCGCATGCGACTGTCCAGTCGCGTGATGCAGTCGGCGAGCCTTGGGCCCGCGTAGGCGTTGGCCACCGAGGTGGAGGTGCGTTCGTATTCGAACCACTCGCGCGTCAGTTCCGAGCCGGCCACCACAAAAACGCCGGGCAGGCGCTCGCGCAGCAGCGCCGCGGCCTGATCCTCATGGGCGCTGTTGGCGTAGGCGTTCAGGAATGAAACCGCAACGGCCTCGATGCCCATGTGCTTCAGGTCCGCCGCTATGCTCTCGAGTTGCGCCACGTCCAGCGGGCGAAACACCGATCCGTCGCCGGAGATGCGTTCACGCACCTCGATGCGCAGATCGCGCTCAACCAGCACCGGGTCGCGCTCATAGCGAAGATCAAAAGGAATGGCTCGATTGCCGCGCTTGATCTCCAGAATGTCGCGATGTCCCTCGGTCGTGATCAGCGCCGTCTTCGCGCCATTGCGCTGCACGAAGGTGTTGATCACGAGGGTGGTTGCGAACTTGACGATTTCCGCCTGCGGCAGGTCGATTTTGGCCTTGTGAAAACAATCCATCAGGCCGTTCACCAGATCGTCGTAGGTGGTGAGGCTCTTGGTCATTATGAGCTTGCCCTCGACGCGATCAAACGCGGCGAGGTCGGTGAAGGTGCCTCCGGTGTCGGCGGCGACGATGTATCTCAAAATCAGTGCTCCATCAGATGGGGACGTCAGTCCGTACGCGGTGTTACTCGGGCTTCATGCCGGCTTTTTTCAAGGCCTCGCTGAACCGCTTGTAGTCGCGCTTGATCATCTGGTCAAAGGCATCTGCACTGCCACCGATGACATCCACGCCGGTTGATGCCAGCTTCTGGCGGACTTCCGGCTGGTCCAGGGCGATGCCAAGGTCCGCGTTGAGACGGCTGATGATTTCCCGCGGCGTGCCTGCCGCGACCACCACGCCCTGCCACGCCGTCAGATCAAAACCGGGGATGGTTTCCGAAACGGCGGGAAGGTCGGGAAAAGGCTGCGCGCCGCGCTTGGGAAATGCGGTGGCGACTGCGCGCACCCGGCCGCTCTTGACGGGCGCGGTGACGGTCGGTCCAAGATCGAACAGAAGATTGATTTCACCCGCCATCAATGCGGTCAGTGCGGGGGCGTTACCCTTGTAGTTCACGAGAATCATGTCCGCCCCGGCAAATGACTGCAGCAGCACGCAGCCCACGGTGGGCAGTGATCCCGGCGTCGCGCAACTCACCGTCCCCGGTTTGGCTTTCACTTCGCTGATGATGTCGGCAACCGATTTCGGCGCGAAGCCGTTGCTTGCGACCAGTATCGACGTCAGTCCGGTTGTCTGGATGACACCGTTGAACAGGTCCGGGTCGACCGCGACCTTCAGAAATGAGGGATTGGTAACCAGCGCGGGGATTGCGTACAGCAGGGTATAGCCGTCGGGTTTGGAACGTGCCACCTGCTCATGGCCGATGTTGCCACCGGCGCCGCCGACGTTGTCGATCACCACCGGTTGGCCCAGGCGCTCTGACAGCTTGGGCATCAGCAGGCGCACGACGACATCGGTGGCGCCGCCGGGGGGGAAGGGCACCACCCAGCGCACTGGTTTGGATGGAAAACCCTGAGCGGTCGCGGTGCCACCAACCACCGCGGCAGCCCATGAGCATGCCAAAAATATCAATTTAATCAAATACTTCATGAAGATCTCCCGGTTGAAATGAGGATGCGGCAGGTGCCCGCCGCCATGGTTGTTGTCAAAAAAATCCGCGCCCGATCGCCCGGAATGGAGGTGGCCGGGCAGGACAGATCGCAATAATTGCTCAGTGAATCACGCCCAGACCCTGCATGAACCGGTCGCGTATCCGCGAAGGGTTGCGTTCGGTCTGGCCCGTTGGCGGTTTGTCGTCGGTGCGCACGGCGATCAGCCAGGGACCGTCTGCCGTGAGCGCGATATCGATTCGTGCTTCGAAATCCTTTTCGTCGCAAGCCCATGCGCTTTGCGCAAGGCCCGCGCCGCGCGCAATGGCCACAATATCCGCGCCGCGGGAGGTCAACGTCGGCTGGCCGCCGGTGATCTGGTAGGTGCCGTTGTCCAGAATGACGATGATCAGGTTCTTCTGCGCCTGGGCCGCAATCGTGCCAAGCGACCCCAGTTGCATAAGGATCGATCCGTCGCCCTCGATGCCGATGACGCGGCGATGCGGTTGTGCCATAGCCACGCCCAGCGCAATGGGGCAGGCGAGGCCCATGCTGCCCAGCATGTAAAAGTTCTGCGGGCGCTGCCCCGCGGCCCAGAGATCGAAATTGGTATTGCCGATTCCACCGATGACGGCCTCATCCGATTTGAGCCGCGCCACGAGGCGCTTGCACAGGTCGGCGCGGTTCATGACCTTTGAGGATGCGCGGTTTCCCGGGGCGGATTCGCCGGCGCTCATCGCGTTTCTCCCTTTAGTCTCGAGTTGGTCAGAAGCGGGGACAGTATCAGGCAGGCCGGCGCCAGCGTCACGAATGCCTGTTGTATCGTCTTGTCTGCAATGAATTGGAGTTCGTCGTCGCGCGCAATCGTGTGATTCTCGATGCCCAGGCAGTCAAGCACCGGTCGCATGGTGCGGCAGACCATGGCCTGCCCGATGTTGAACTCGCCCAGCGTGCCCCGCTCCGATACCACCATCAGCACCGGTATCTGATAGGGCACGGCAAGCGAAGCCAGCACGTTGGGCAGGGTGGCAAAACCGCTGGTCTGCATCAACACCACACCGCGCGTCCCGCCCATCCATGCGCCTGCAACAATGCCCACGGCCTCTTCCTCCCGGGACGGGGACACTACGGTGAAAAAATCATCGGCTGCCAGTGCGCTGATGAGCGGGGCGAGCACGCGGTCCGGCACATAGGCCACGAGACGTATTTGATTGGCCTTCAGGACCTTGAGCAGAATGTCATGCCACATGGTGTGCGCCTTCAGAACAGGGTCAGGCTGAGCCAGTATCCGATCGCTGCGACGAAAGCGCTTGCCGGTATCGTGAATATCCACGCCCAGACAATGTTTCCCGCCACGCCCCATCGCACCGCGCTTGCGCGCCGCGTCGCACCCACACCGACAATAGCGCCGGTGATGGTGTGCGTTGTTGAAACGGGGATGCCAAGGGATGTGGCAAGGAACAGCGTGATTGCTCCGCCGGTTTCCGCGCAAAAGCCGCCCACGGGTTTGAGTTTGGTGATCTTCTGGCCCATGGTCTTGACAATGCGCCACCCACCGAACATCGTTCCCAGGGCAATGGCGATGTAGCAGGCGACGATGGTCCACAGCGGGGGCTCGGCCGCGGTTGCGCTGGAATAGCCGGTGGCTATCAGCAGCATCCAGATGATGCCGATGGTTTTTTGCGCGTCGTTGCCGCCGTGCCCGAGGCTGTAGGCGCCCGCCGATACCAGCTGCAGCCTGCGAAACCATCGATCGACGCGGGACGGCGTCGAGTGCCTGAACATCCAGGAAACCAGGACCATCATTCCCGACCCGAGGAGGAAACCGAGGAAGGGTGAAACGAAGATGAACACAACGGTCTTGATGATGCCCGGGGCGATCAATGCCGAGGCGCCCGCCTTGGCCACCACCGCGCCCACGATGCCGCCAATGAGGGCGTGCGAGGAACTGCTGGGGATGCCGTACAGCCAGGTGATGATGTTCCAGGTGATGGCGCCGATCAGCGCGCCGAAAACCACATGTGGATCAACCACGCCTGGATCGACGATGCCCTTGCCGACCGTGGCCGCAACGCTCAGATGAAAGATGAAGACGGCGATGAAATTGAAAAACGCGGCAAACAGGATCGCCGGCCCGGGCCTGAGCACGCCGGTGGAAACCACCGTGGCGATGGAATTGGCGGCGTCGTGAAAGCCGTTGAGAAAGTCGAATGACAGCGCCACCAGCACCAGCAGCACCACAACCCAGAATGCAACGCCTCCCGCGTCCATGCGTTTCCGGCCTTCAGGAGTTCTCGAGGACAACGCCCTCGATCAGATTCGCGACGTCCTCGCATTTGTCGGTGATGGTCTCGAGCAACTCGTAGATGGCCTTCAACTTGATGAGTTCGCGCACGTCGGGTTCGGTGCGAAACAGCTTGCTCAGCGCCGAGCGCAGGACCCGGTCGGCATCCGATTCCAGCTGGTCGATTTCCTCGCAGGTCTTGAGTGCCGCCTCCGCGGTGCCCGGCTTGGATACGTCAGGGAGAAGGGAGACAGCGTGCCCCACCCGCTGGCAGCATTTGAGGCTCAGGTCGGTCAGGCGGACGATTTCGTCGGTCATGTGGCGCACGTCGTACAGCGCCATGGCTTCGGCGCTGTCCTGGATCAGGTCCGCCACATCGTCCATGGTGTTGATGAGCGAATGAATCTGGTCGCGGTCGATTGGCGTGATGAAGGTCTTGTGCAGGATCTTGTTGACTTCGTGGGTGATGCGGTCGGCGGCATGCTCGGCATCGTCGACTTCACGCGTGTATTTTTCGCGCAGCATGGGGTCGGCGTAGTTGGCCACAAGCTGGGCCAGAGCGCGCGCGGCGTTTTCAACCTGGCCGGCGTGCTGGTTGAACATGAGGAAAAAATTTCCGTCCTGCGGCAGCAATTTCGAGAAAAGCATGGTTGGTCTCCAGATATTGCCCCCCGGGAAGAGAGTGAACGCCTTGCACCGGTGCAATTTTGGGCGCAAGTCTACACGCCGGAGCGGTTCGCGGTTCGCGAATTTTTTCGTTGTGGGCTCACCCGTTGGCGAGCGGCAGGTCCAGTTGCGGCCCGGGTTCTTCACGGATGGCGCCGTGTTCGGGCAATGAATCCGAACGGCAGAGATTGCCGGTGCGCACACCGAGCAGGCGGATGCGTCGCTCAAGTGGCTGTTTTTTGAGGCAGCGTCCTGCCCACAAGCGGATGGTCTTCGCATCCTGGGTGTGGATGGGCAGCGTCAGTTCGCGGGTGCTAATGCTGAAATCCTCGAAACGCAGCTTCACGCCGATCGTTTTTGCGGCATAGCCCTTGCGGACGAGGTCGGCTGCAACCTGCTCGCAAAGGCGCGTGAAGATCTCGCCCAGCGCCTCGCGGTCCTCCGGCACGTGCAGATCCTGCTCGAAGGTGGTTTCGCGGCTGAGGGATTTTGCCTCGCGGTGCGCCACCAGCGGACGCTCGTCCCGTCCGTGCGCGGCATCATGGAGCCACGCTGCGTAGTTCGCGCCGAATTCATCGGTGAGCGGCAGCAGGTCCGCGGCTGCAAGTTCGCCTATGGTGCGAATGCCGATGCCCGCAAGCCTTGCCGCGGCTTTCGGTCCGATGCCGTTGATGCTGCGTGCCGCCAGGGGCCAGATGCGCGCCGGCAGGTCACCGTGGGTGAGCACGGTGAGGCCGTCGGGCTTGTCGATTTCGGAGGACAGTTTGGATAGCAGCTTGTTGGGCGTGACACCAATCGAGCAGCTGAGGCCGGTGCTGCGGCGGACTCGGGATTTGATTTCCTGCGCGATGGCGCGAACGCCCGCGTGCGGATCATCCGGCGTTGCCTCCTGGGCGCCGGGGACGTCCGTGAGGTCCATGTAGATCTCGTCGATCCCGCGATCCTCGATTTGCGGCGCAACTTCGGCGACCGCTGCCTTGAAGAGGCGCGAATATTTCCGGTACTCATCGAAATCGGCGGGGAGCAGCACTGCATGTGGCGCCAGTGCAGCTGCTTTCATCAATCCGAGTGCCGAATGCACTCCGAACTTACGCGCTTCATAGGTGGCGGTCGTGACTACGCCGCGTCCCTTGTAATCGCGAAGAATGGAATAGCTGCGGGTGCCGTCAGGTTGCATCTCCGGCTGGTGCGCCCGCCGACCGCCGACAACGACGGGACGGCCGCGAAGTTCGGGATAGCGCAGCAGTTCTACTGAAGCGTAGAAGGCGTCCATGTCCAGATGGGCAATCCATCGACGGGCCACGCGCGAGTCCTCACGCTCAGGCGGCGCCGAGCCGCCAGAGCGAAGTCAGTTCGGCGCTGCGGGCGGCGTGCAGCGGGTCGGCCTTGTCCTGGGAGCGGGCGTGGCGGGGTTTGATATCCCGTCTGCCAAGAACCTTCAGACCCGCCGCCTCGAACATGGCAAGCAGCGCCTCGCGCGTGCGAAGGCCCAGGTGCTCGGCGAGGTCGGAAAGGATGAGCCAGCCTTCGCCGCCGGGTACGAGATGTCCGGCCAGATCTTTCAGAAAGCCGCGCAGCATGCGGCTGTCCTGGTCATAGATGGCGTGCTCGATGGCGGTGCCGGGCTTGCCAGGCAGCCACGGCGGATTGCAGACGATCAGCGCGGCGCGCGTGTTGGGGTACTGGGCGCTGGGATACAAGTCTGCCTCCACCACCTCGACCTGTTTGCCGAATTCAAGCTGAGCGATGTTTTCTCGGGCGCAGGCGAGCGCGCGAGCTTCATTTTCCGTGGCAATGACGCGTGCGACGCCGCGCTTGGCCAGGATGGCCGCGATCACGCCCGTGCCGGCGCCGATATCCATTGCGATGGGCACGGTCTCAAGCATGGCCGGAAGTGGCTCGGCGGCAACGAGATCGGCGTATTCGCCGCGTACCGGCGAGAACACGCCATAGTGGGGATGGATGTGCGCGCCCAGCGCTGGGACCTCGACGCCTTTCTTTCTCCATTCATGCGCTCCTACCAGACCCAGCAGTTCGCGCAATGATCCAAGGTAGGGTGCCTGCACCGGCCCGTGTGCCTGCGCGCAGGCTTCTCCGACCTCGGGCGCCCTGGGCAGGGGAATGGCGTGTTCTGCAGTGAACGGCAGCAGCAGCATTCCCAGGATTCGGGCGCGTTGCGCCTGCGCCATGCGGTATTGGTGAAACGCCTCCGGAAATTCCCTGGGTTTCTTGTCCTTGGGCTTCTTTTTCGAGTCCTGGGGCCGCGCATCGGCTCGGCGAGCGAGTGCCTGCAGCAGCTGTCGCGCATTTTGGAAATCGCCGCGCCACAGCATGGCGGTACCTTCGCAGGCGAGACGGTAGGCCGCATCGGCGGTGGTGCGATCGTCGGCGATCACGACCCTCCGTGGAGGCGGCACGCCGTTCTCCGAGCGCCACTGGGCGGTGCGCATTGCGCCTTTTTCATTCCAGTTGACCAGAGGCTGAGTATTCATTTGGATTCTTCGGAAAACGCTGATGGGTTTCGGGCCTGCATTCCGCCCGACCAGCGTTTCCATCTGTCGGGGGAACTGCAAGGGGGCGAAGGCCGAATGGTACTTACTTAAGGATAAGCCCCTGAAGTGTCGTGTAAAAAGGCCGGCTCGATGCGTGCTAAGTTGGAGTTGCGAAACAACCATCCAACACTCAAGGAGCCAGCCACCATGCATGATGCTATCGGTCGGG